>NZ_JAVIWS010000002.1 GCF_031323975.1 Escherichia ruysiae | reverse complement strand
ACAATGCCCTTTCAATCAGTTCAGCAAGATCCAAAGCGTTAACAGCTTCCATGATGAAATAAAAAAGCCTGGCAAGGAGCCAGGCTGCACAAAAGAGCGGGTTTGTATTCCGCATCCAATCAATCAAGAAGGAGTATAGCACACAGGTACTGAAGTGAAAAAATGTGATTCGCGATAAACAAAATACCTACCATTGCTCTAATTGATTGCTATAATTGAGCCGCAGTTTTTGTCAACTACGAAGACGTTGCCATTACTTCACTCCTTGACATCATTGGCGGCCATTAGGCCGCCTTTTTTTTGCCATATGAAAACAATCGAACAAAAACTTGAACAGCGCCGCGAGTGGCAGAAGGCAGCCAGAGAACGAGCGATCGCTCGGCAACGGGAAAAGTTGGCTGACCCCGCCTGGCGAGAATCGCAATATCAGAAAATGCGGGATACTATCGACCGCCGTATCGCTAAACAGAAAGAGCGCCCACCAGCCAGCAAAACGCGGAAAAGTGCGGTAAAGATAAAATCTCGTGGCTTGAAGGGGCGAACACCGACAGCGGAGGAACGGAGCATCGCCAATGCTCTTGGCGCTCTCCCCTGCATTGCCTGCTACATGCATGGAGTAATATCTGAAGAGGTATCTCTGCACCATATCTCCGGTCGTACCGCGCCGGGTTGTCACAAAAAGCAATTGCCCCTTTGTAGATGGCACCACCAGCATGCAGCACCGGCTGAAGTAAGAGAAAAATACCCCTGGCTGGTCCCTGTTCATGCCGATGGCGTGGTTGGAGGCAAGAAAGAATTCACCTTGCTGAACAAGTCAGAGATGGAGTTGCTGGCTGACGCCTATGAGATGGCAAACATCATGCACTAATAAATATATTATTTTTAATCTGAAATAATTGACAACTGACAAGTGACTTCAGTCAGAATCATCACATGCCCGGTACGGATGGATCCCTTTTCAAATATTCCATGGACGGCACAGTCTGAGTACCGGGCGCTACCTTCAGTTGTATTGCTAAGCCGCCACTGGTGGCTTTTCTTTTTTTGTAGGGGGCGCTATGGATAAGAAAATATGCGTTGTTTCGATGAGCGTCGGCAAACCGGCGTCAATGACTGCTGCATGGATCAACAACGAGCTGATAATGGCTGAGCGGAACAGCTACCCTGAACGCCGCCGCGATATGGAACTCCAGCTGCTGCGCGAATTGCGAGAAAAAGAGGAAAAGGGTTTTATCGTGCTGGTGGAAGAGGAAAACAGCTTTATTACTGGTCGAGTTGGCCAGCGTGTAAGGTTGCGCGATCCCTTCATGAACGGCAGGCCGGTACTAATTGAGGCAATGCAGATTTATAAGGAGCTGGAACGCCAGAAAGCAATCAAGTTACCGCGCAAGGAATCCGGCAAATACATCCTCCACCAAAGCATCTTCGATTCCGAACACGATAAAAAAGGCGATGAATTTTTCAACATCAACTGGAGCGAAATAACGACAGAGCATGTTCTGACGTTACTCTGTTGCTTTGCGACGGAATACAACAACGTTGCCAGCGCCGACTACATCAGGGCAATGGCTTGTGAAGTGGATAGTCGTGATGACTCATCGCTGATAGCGTCATATATAAACATCATCAAGAAAACTCAAATTATGGGATGCGCTAGAGTTCCTCAAGGAATACTCACCGGAAAGAATAATATTCTATAACCTACTAAGGTTATTTGTTACTTTCTGCGTAAACCTACAACTAACCTTCCTAAGTTAAGGAAGGTATTTATCATGAAGTGTAGACATAAGCGTATTATTACATGGGCTTAACCACAACCTTTCCGTATATATCAAGTTTTGAATGTAATACGTTGACGTGAGACAATTCTTTATTCGTACTAACTTTATCTAAAATTATATTTTTATCTTTTTCAGTCATGTTATACCCTAAGGTAATTTGCTTGAATGCAGAAAAAGGAATTTTCTTTAAGTTAATTACATGATAGTCATGAAAAACATCAGGATACTCATTTAATAGGCAATCATCAATCGATGGAGAGACAATGCTTCCTATTTTTCTCTCGCAGTCAGCCAATGGAAAAATAATTCTACTTTCATTTTCAGGAAGCCACTCTTCACCTTTTGTATAAAGGAGCCTATTAATAAAAAGCTCGCGAACTGAATCTCGATTTAAGATCCCATGCAATGTATTATCTTTATTCTTTATATCTATATTCCTCGATGGCGCAGGATAGCCATTAAATCGCACAGCGCCTTTATAATAGGTTACAGATGCTCTATCTTCTGGATTATAACTAACATCACACGGCCGATATATTTTGAAAAAATCGTGTGTTTCATCGAAAACTACAGCAAACCCCTTTCCTATCGATGCATAATGAGTCCACATATGTAGATTGCAATCACTTTTTGATAGAGAGAACACACCAAGATGACAGCTTACGGCTTCTACTAAATAATCGTTAAGGTACGTTACTATTTCTTGGAGTTTAGCTTCATCATATGAATCCATTGAGGTAAAACCTTCATTGATTAACAAGTGTGGAAAATCCTCTCCGTATCGTTTCCCGCAAGGTTTTAAATAATACTCTAACTCTTGTATAGATGGGACATAAGATGGATCTCGTTGCATTTTCTTAAATTCATTTCTAGCCCATGCGTAATCGGCTGGTGAAAATTTATTAAAAAATGGAAGAAGTCGCGACTCACTCGACGGATCATTAAGATACTTTGGTTGCGTTGCTCTAAAGAAACCATCCTCCAGACAAGATGTTCGAATGTGCATGCCCGGCCAAGGTTTTTCCATATAACTCTCGCCTATATATTTAACTAACACTGTATATCGTTCCTGTTGTTAAAGCCCATATCATATGGGCTTTAAATGATTATTAATCAGCATTCAGAAGCAATGCGTTATCTATGATGATCTGCTCCCATTCTTCGAATGCCCGGTCGCGGACGCCCTGGGGAACACTGTTTGTTTTGAAATCGACGACCGTCCGCCATTTCCCGTCCGGACGGTACATGCGCAGAGCTTTACTTCCCCCTTCCCTGCGCACCTCAACGTTATGCTTGTCAGCAAACTCTTGTAATGCTCGTAGCGTCCCATGCTTTACTGTGTAGTATCGCTTTTTCAAGTTTTCTCTCCAGCCTGTGCCAAGGCTTCAACTTCCAAATCGTAAGACTCAAACTCATAGTCCTGGTCGTCAACTTCTTCAGGCACTGGCAGTAAATGCCAGGCTGAGTATATCTGACCATTATCAAAACGCTCCTGGCTGTAGAGCGTCGCGGCTATGAGTGTTAGCGCCGGGCGGTCATAACGGTAAATTTTGCGAACGTCACGGTCAACGAGACGACCGAAATTACCATAACCGCGCTCCAGTAATAATTTTTTTATTTCCGGCCAGTATGGGCCATAGCTGCGGTACAGGCGGGGATTTTTCAGTAATCGCCCGCGTAGCCCTGACAGGAAGAAATCAACGTATTCGTCTTCTGTCTTTCCTAACAACGCTGTACGGAGTACCGCCTCAAGATATGTTTTATTCGGTTTTATTGTATCAGATAGTGTGGCCATATTATGCGACGCCCGGCGCACCGGGCGCTCCTGTTATGCATATTGTTGGATGACGGCCAGAACGTCCGCCACGTTGTGTTTTGTCTCGATAATCCACCAGTTCCCCGGGAAATCGCTGTTCTTCGCCTTCGCTGGCAGCCAGCGAGCGCCGAATTTCGCCTTGATTGCGTCTTTCGCACGGAAAAGAACACCTTTCATGCCTGAGGCTTCCTGAAGCCCAAATACTTCGCCAGCGGCGAATTTTGGTGCGTACATCATCTTCAGGTCGGCGGTGGATACGCGATAATTCAGACCAAGAGACTGAGCTATGCTGGTGGCATCACCCTGTATTGATGATAACTCTTCTTGTTTCTCGTTTCGGGCGGCAATTTCTTCCTCCGTGATGTTGCCAAGGGCCAGGTTTATCCGATCAGCGTCTGCCTGTTTTTCTTCATCGGTGCGCCCGGCAAGTACCGTGTTAATTCTGTGCAATATCTCCACATGATTATTGCGAATGCTGAGCAATTCCGGCGTAACCTCGTTAAGGTCCACCAGCCCAAGGATGGCAAGGTCGGAAAACATTGATACCAGGTTGTAGGTCATGCGATAGCTGAGTTGACCATAGGCTGATGGCAACTTCACCGCATCCATTTGATAGGCATCCATAAATTTAGAGCCGTCGTTTACGACATCCGCAATTGCAGGTGTGATTTTCCCTGTGGTGGTGGCCTCCCTGATTGCTGTTACCCACGATTGAGTCAGCGCGGCGACTGCATGATTCAGATTGGCTTCCCGTTCTGCTGCGATGCGCGCGCTTGCTGCGTCCATTGCCTGCTTGATCTCGTCTTTATTGCTGTAAATGCCAATGGTGCCAAACTGTGCTGTGGTGATCTCATAATCTGACGCCCGGAACTCATGGGTACCGAAAATAGCATTGGTGACCTCAAGTTCAGAATCCCCGTTACGAGTAGCCCCCTGGCTTGTTTTCTCCGGCATTTTGGCGATCGCATCCGCTATTTTCTCCTGAATTGCTTCAGGGGATAGCGTATCTCCGTATGACGCGATTACATCGCCATAATTGGAGCCAAACAGTTCAGTCAGGAATACTTCTGCCAAACGGACCTGGCGGTTATTCCCTTCCGACATCATACCAAGCACCCATTTTGCAATTGACGACTTCAGCGCGCCGTCACGGCGATCCGGGTAAACCGCATGCTTCAGTGGGTCCGTATAGGTACCAACAAAATCAATGCTGTAGCCTGACTCTGTAGTCTGAACGCCGTATGAGTCAGTGATTTTGATCATGCCGCGCTGCTGGAAACGGTAGAAATCGTCACAGGAAATGATGTCGTTAATCCCGGCGATGGAGACGCCACCACTGATTTTCTGCATAACAGCATCTTCATCGGGAGTTACATCAACCTGTTTATCCAGCGTCTTCACATCCCGGTTACCCGATTTGGTGCCTTTGAAGGTGAAGATGATCTCCACGTCTGCGCGCTGGCTGTCGAAGTCCAGCGACTTAATGCGAACGATATCACCGGCACAATCGTAATATTGGCCTACACGCCATGAGCGATCGCCGATAACAAGGAACTCTCTCGCATGGTTAACCAGGTCAGGATCAACATCCAGAATGCCTTTATTTATTGCATCCTCCACCAGCGGGCGCAGGCGTTTGATATCCGTCGCGGCCTTCTGAGTACGGTTCAATAATTTCTCATAGCGGGAGATAGCTTGAGAGATATTAGCCTTGCGCTGAATGGCGCTTTTCAACGACGCGCGATACTGAGCTAACAACATACGGTCAGCGTTATGGACACTCCCCCAGCGTGCCTTCCAGTCTGCGTTATCCGCTGCCTTGGCCATTGCCGCCTGTTTGAATTTGGCGACGTCGGTGGTGGTCTTTTCAAGTTCCGCTTTGCTTCTCTCTAATTCAGCGGTAAGTACCTCCACATCCTCGCCAGCTGCGTGTTGCGCCTTGATGTAGTTCTGAAGGTCGATAGTGGCCTGTTCTTTCTGGCGGGCACGTTGTGCGGCTTTAGCCTTATCCATTTGAACCTGCATCATTGCCAGACGTTCGCCGTCATCCTTAGCGGTATACATCTGCATTTCGATCATGTCGTTGGCGTCGGCGTTCTCCATTTCTGACTTATCTGAACGGAGAATATCGGATATCCAACCAGCTTTACGTTTCAGCGTCTTCAGTCGGTATTCATCGAAAGAACCCTTGCCGCAGTAGTAGTGAACGCGTACGCTTGCGCGGTTGGAGCCAACACGGGCGCCGCGACCGTTACGCTGTGCAATACTGGCTGGAGTCCACGGCAACGTCAGGTGGTGGATATCCGTCGTTCCTCGATGCAGGTTGATCCCCACCTCTGCCTTTTTGTTGCAGATTATGATCGGGGTACGCCCCTCCTGAAAGTCGGCAGCAATCTTTTCCAGACCGCCCAGCGACATTTCATTTTGCTGCGCGATATAAGCGTCATACAGAGCCATTTGCTCGTTGTATTTCGCTATCTGAGCATCTGTTGGTTCATCCGGTAGCTCTTTAGGCGGTTTAACCGCTTTCAGTTTCTTACTGGTTTTACCTGCCTCGGCAACCGTCTGAGCATTCAGAATCCCCACCTTTGAAGGTTCAAGGTTAAGAGCATTGCAGATAATGCGCTTGAGCTTCTGGTGCTGCGTTTTTTCATCTGTGAAGATGATTTGCTTACCTTCCGGGAAAAATTCCTTCAGCGTGGTAATCAGCTTCGCGTATTTGGGCGTAACGGGGTGAGTTACGGTCTGTTCGTCAATGCCAAACTTGGCCAGACGCTTATTCACTTCCTGCTCGAACGCTTCCGGAACCTGCAACTGAATAAACTCGCCCTTATCTATCAGGGAGTATTGCGATTGCTGCGTGATTGAATCATCACTGTCGTCGTCTTCGCTGGTGGCTTGTTTAGGCAAACTGTTCGCCAGCTGCTGTACCGCATCGGCATACTCCGGCAGGAAACGATAGGTGACCCGGCGGTAGTACAGATCCATGTCAGTACATACGCGGTCCATATCCCTGATTATTGAGAAGATCGGACGGGCTTTCTCGTGCTCAATCACGCCGTCTTCATTGACCGAGGTCGTTACGCCATTGTTGGCTTTTGCCGCCGCTTCCGCCTGCTGACGCAATTCTTCATACGCCGCCAGTTGTTCTTCAGTAAGTGGTGCATCCTGCTGGTGTTCGTCCAGTTCCGGGATCTCCACGGTATCCTTAACGTCTTCCGCCGTTTTAAGCGTTGTCCAGCGATGGAATATGCCGCGCAGCGCATCAAGGTTTTCAAAGCCCACCAGCGCCATTTTTTCTTCAACTTCACCGCTGATTTTCTGTACCGTTTCCAGCCTGGTCTTGCCGAAGAATTTAACGAAGTCATCCGGACCGTAGATCCCCATGTTCTGCCAGTATTCCTTCGGCAGAACATGAGAAAGCATGTTGTATGCATCGATCGGGGTATTAACGACTGGCGTTGCAGTCAGGAGAACCGGCCCGCGCCCGCCATTCTTTTTCATCAGGTACGCGTTTTTAATTGCCATATCTCGCGCAGATTGCGCTACCGCGCTGGTGGGCAGATAGGCCAGCTGTGACGCTTCGCGACCATTTTTATAGCTATTGCGGTAGTTGTGGCCTTCGTCAGCGATCACGCTGTCGAAGCCCATATCCTCAAAGTACGGATACTTCTCTGCTTTTTCGGTACCGGTATCTGAATACTCCGACAATACCCGGCGACGCGCCGCCTCTTTGCGATGGGAATCGGAATCCATTGCGCTGGCTACGCGCCCGGCGGCAACGAAGTCATAAAGCATATCCTGTGCATGCTCATCTACGGTGTCATCTCGTAGCGGAATGCGGGCGTATTGCTCTTTGGTAAACACGACTGCACGGTAATTTGAGTGCGGTATCGCGTTCATCCGCGCCGTGATAGTGGCTTCATCTGCCAGCTTAAGGGCATCGCGCATAAGTGGAGTGCCATCAGCACCAAGGACAGGTTTACCGTTCTCATCGAGCACCGGCACCTGGCGAATCTGATCGCCATCCATCAGCACATCAAGACCGACGAACAGGTAGTTACTGAATGCCTCTTCACTCAGGAACTCTTTTGCTTCGTAATACCAGTTTTCCAGCACTGATTTAGGCACTACATACGCAGTACGGGTGGAGCGACCGTTCTCATAGTTGAACGCCTCAAGCGCCAGCGCGGTCGTGGTTTTACCCAGCCCGGTGCCGAAGCCCAGAATGCCGCGTCCATCTTCGGACAGTCGGCGCACCTCGCTATTCTGGTAATCAAATGGCTGGCGCTTACCGCTTAATCCCTTCAACCCAAGCGGATCGCCAGAGTGTTCATACGGGATATTGCTATTGAAAACATCGTTGTATTTGGCAACCAGCTCATCGTAGCGATCGTGCGTCTTGATCCATTTATTGAACTGCTCCTCAAGCAGTGCCATCTGCTCGCGGTAGCCGTTCGCCGTCGCGCTATCTTTGCCACCGATACGCGCACCATTGAGATACTTTTCCAGCTGTGCCGGGAACCCGGTCGCGTTTTCTCCTGATTTACGGTCCCACTCGTAGCGAATCTCACCTGTTTCTTTATCCTTGCGCTGGACGACACCGTATCGGTGCCCGACGAACAGACCATCACCACCGTGATAGGTGTCAGAAACCATTTCGTCGCCTTCCAGCTGCACTGACTGCACATAGCGCAGATCCGGATAGCCGTTTTCCTGCAAAAACTCCAGAATGACGGAACGGTCGAACCAACGGCTATTGAGCTTAAAGCGGATATTCTCTGCTGGCGTCTTGATGCGCTTCTCTTCGATAGCTGCCAGCTGATTAAGGACGTTGTTCTTTACTGGACCGTCGGGGAGTGTGGCGAGGAATTCCTGTTTTGGAGCCACTATCTCGTTAATGTCGCCGCTGGTGGCGCGGGCGAACGGAACAATCCCGCCATACGGTGAAACCGCAATACCAGGGGTGCTGGCCAATAAATTAAGCAACTCTTCATCACTGGCTGGCAGTTCGCCGGTAAACGCAAGGCGGAAATCATCGAGCTGGATTGGATCGCGGGTAAGATCGCTATAGAGATAACGCAGGGTGTCCTGATAGCTGGTGGAGTCATAACTGGCGCTGGAATCATGCGTAACCAGCTTTCCTGTCAGCTCGTCAGAAATAGTGCCATCCAGCTTAATTGCACCACGGAAAGCAAACCAGGCGCGCGCACCGCTCCCCGATAATTTCGCTATCGGACCGCGACCGGGGTTACCAAAACGGTCAATCTCTGCCTGCAAACGGGATACCAGAGAAAGGCGCTGCTGTTCGATTTGTTCAGCACTATGCCCGGCGGCCTTCATGTCCTGATATTCAATTAACATCCGGCCAATCATCGCCCCGCGATACAAGCGTTCACGGTATTTTTCAGGCTGACTGTTAATCCAGTCCACCAGCTGCACCATATCGTCGCTGATTGATGTGGTGTACTTATCGCGGACATTTGCCATCTGGGTAAATGTCATACCGAGACGGCCTTCTGTTGTAGTCAGGTTACGCTGAAGAGCCTCCCAGCTATCCGCGCCATAACTGGCAACATCAATATTCAGCTCCTTCCCGGCATCAGCTTCAATCCAGCGACCACCAGCATATTTTTGCCATACGCCATTAATCAGGCGCATTTCCCCTTCATCAACAACATCTGCGGTCGGTGACGGTTCAGCCATATCGAGCAAAGACCAGTCGATACGACTTTCGAAACGATGAATCAGCTTCGCTTTAAGAGCCTGGTTATCAATCTGCCCGTCGGCACGAACCTCAATACGCCCCTGGAAGCCCTTTTCCTGGGTACCATGAACAAACCGACGGCCGTCCTTTTCAAACCACTTGCCAGAAATAAACGTTGGCCAAAGCACATTTGCCGATTCAAGAGTGCTTTCATCCACCAGGGGGATTTTCTCAGCCATCTCTGCCGGATGTTTGCGCATCAGCACCACATCAACAACTGTACTGGTCCCGTTTGCGTCAAAAGTACCGGTAGGCAAGCGGTGAGCACCAAGAAATTCAGCTTTACGGGATAGGCGCAGGCGCAACCGCTTCATGTTTGAACCTGAAACAATGGACGGCGGCACAATCACACACATGAATCCGCCAGGCTTTATCTTGTCCAGCATGCGGAGCATGAAGTAAGAACCCATGTCCGTTTCTTCTGCGTAAGGCTTATCGATGTTGCGTGTGTTATCACGACCGCCGAACGGAACGTTACCCACAACATGGTCGAATGAATCGTTAGGCGTGCTTACAGCCAGCTGTTCGAACGGGGAAATCTGTACGCTGTCTTCCGGATGTAACAGCTGGTTTATACGACCGGAAATGCTGCTGATCTCAGTTGCGGTCATCACCGTACCAACCGGTTTTGTCTCATTAAAAACGCCGGTGCCCGCCGATGGTTCCAGAGTGTTACCTACATCCGCGCCATAGAGCTTCATGATCTCCCAGACGCCTTCAGCGATAGGCTTTGGTGTGTAATATTCGGAGACGGACCCGCCAATGCCGCCTTCACCGGTGTAACCAGCCAGGATCTGGCGCTGTTCATCTGTCAGTGTCGCGCCGTCCACCAGCGAATTAAGCAAATCTATCGCCTTCTGATTCGCCTCCCGGCGCAGTCGGTCATAGCTTTTGCCTTCCACCTTTTCCACGCCGTATCTAATCGGCGCTCGATGAGATGTTATTGCCCTAATGTATTTCAATATTTCGCTGACACTTGAACAGCGAAACACCCCCACAGATAGCTTGTTCATTGGTAATCCTTAACAAGTGACTAGTGTTAAATTCCGTTCAAACACGATGCGAATTATTCTAATTAAGGTGCAATCTTGGCAGACAATAAAATCACGCTATCCTCGGTCAGGAAGGCGCTGGCGGGGGTTTTTAAAGACAACGGAGAACGGGACAACATCCTCCTGTCCGCGCTGGCTGTGCACGGCGGAAGTGGGTATTTGTTTTCTCGCGCAGGGGCACCGGTACAACTGTCCGGCTTCTTAGGCGGCAAACCGGGCGATAGTGGCATGGCTGGCGATGGGCTGGTGGACGGAAGTCGCTTTATCTTTGATGAAGTTCAACTGCCGGAAGATCGCTTGCAACGCTATCCGCTACTCGAAGAGATGGCGGTTTACAGCACGATCGCCACCGCGCTGAACATCCATATTACGCACGCGCTCTCTTTCGATAAGAAGACCGGACAAACCTTCTCTATCGTGCCGGTACACAACGGAAACGATAGTGACTATGACGCCGCTCAGGCGTTGTGTGACGAGCTGATGAACGACATCGGGCGAACCATCAACAAAGAGGTCGCCGGGTGGGCATTTGTCATGTCTGTATTTGGGGTGGCTTATGTCAGGCCATACGCCAAAGAAGGCATCGGAATCACATCCTTTGAGTGCTCCTATTACACCCTTCCGAGCTTCATCAAAGAGTTCGAGGTCAGCGGCAACCTGGCGGGATTTAGCGGCGATTATCTGAAGGACGCGTCAGGGAAAATGGTTTTCGCCGATCCGTGGGCCATTATCCCTATGAAAATCCCCTACTGGCGGCCTAAGTCAAACCTTATGCCGGTGCACACTGGCCATAAGGCTTACAGCCTGCTGGATAATCCGGAAGAGCGCACGCCGATTGAAACCCAGAATTACGGGACCAGCTTGCTCGAATACGCTTACGAGCCGTACATGAATCTGCGTTCGGCGATCCGCTCACTGAAGGCAACGCGTTTTAACGCGTCGAAAATTGACCGAATCATCGGTCTGGCGATGAATAGTCTGGATCCGGTAAAAGCAGCCGATTATTCACGCACCATTACTCAGACGCTTAAACGAGCTGCTGACCTGATGGAAAAGCGCGCACGCGGCGCGAATAACATGCCTACGGTGACCAATACCCTGCTTCCCATTATGGGCGACGGCAAGGGGCAAATGACGATTGATACTCAGACCATCCAGGCTGACATCAACGGCATTGAAGACATTCTCACCTATATGCGCCAGCTGGCGGCAGCTCTTGGCCTCGATTACACCCTCCTGGGGTGGGCAGATCAAATGTCCGGCGGGCTTGGTGAAGGTGGCTTCCTGCGTACGGCAATTCAGGCAGCCATGCGCGCCTCATGGATCCAGCAGGGCGTAGAAGAGTTCATTCAGCGGGCTATCGATATTCATCTTGCTTTCAAGTACGGCAAGGTATACCCGGAAGGTGATCGCCCGTACAAAATCGAATTCCACTCTGTGAATACCGCTCTGCAACAAGAGCACAACGATAACCGCGACTCGCAGGCGAACTACGCCACCATCGTTACGCAAATCCTCGATGCCGTCAGCAATAACAGCGTCCTCGCCAATTCTGATGCTTTCAAACGTTACCTGTTCAGCGATGTGCTGGAGATTGACGAAAAAATCTCTGAAGCACTGGTGAACGAACTGAAAGCTAAAAGTGAGGACGACGATCACCTGATGGATTCCATCATCAAAACACCGCCACAGGAACTGGCGCAAATCCTTGAATCGGTCTTTAAAGAGGGAAACGATAATGACTGATGTTTTGAAAACGGTCACTGACCGCTTTTGTCTCTATAGCAATGCTCGAAAAGGTCGCCAGAACGGGCGACAGTATGTATTAAGCGCGGTTAAGACCATGCTTGAAAGCAAGGAAACTCAGGAAGGTTTACGCCTTGGAGAGCTTTTCGGCTATTACGGTCACGGTCGCCGCCAGCTAACCGGTAAACTGGAGGTGCCTGAAACCAGCGTGATCATGGTGGAAGGTCGCCCGGTCGTTATCGACAATGTTCCAGCGTGCCGCACAGTGGCTATATCCGTTGACGACAACGGCATCGTTACCCATACACAGGAAATTCTTAACACAGAGCCGGGTAAAATTGTCGCCGCGATGATTGAAAGCCGTGCTGGTGGCTGGAGCTGGGCCACTGGCGGGCGCGAGTCCGGGAAAATCGCTGTAACCACCAGCTTCCATGGTGTGGATTATGTGACAACGCCGAACTATATCAGTCTGGATCATCCTGCCAGCGCCGGAATGTTTGAAAGCGCGGATTCTAAATCTCTACTGGCAGAGTCCCTGGCGGCGCATGGGTACTCCGACGAGTCAGTGCAGGCCGTTATATCCCATTACGGCAAAATGGCTGAACTGGAAATGATGGTGGAGGCGACAGAGCGTACGGCAGAACTGGAAACCGCACTACTCGAAAGCCAGGGCCGCCACCTCGAAGCAATGGCCAAGATCGCAGATGCTGAAGCGCGAATCGCTTTGCTGGAGAAAACAGCGGGTATCCGCGACGATGTGCTGGCAGCGATGCAAGACGAACTGGATAACCTCCCGATCTTCGTCTCCGCCGCCCAAAAAGACGCATTCCGTCTCAAAGAACCTGGTGATGCAAAAATCGTAGCCACGCTTTTCGAATCTCTGATCAAAGTTGGCGCTCGCAACTTGCCTGTCACCAAGAAAATTAAGGAAGTTCCGCAAGCGGCTAACGTCCAGGCACCGCGTGAGACAAGCATCATCTCGTTTAATAATTCAATCAATCCGTTTAAATAACCACCAAAAATAACCCCGGCGAGTGCCGGGGTTCACGTTAACTATCATCGCCTTCGCCTGCGTGCCATATATTTGCGCACCGCGCGGCGTGGACAATCTGAAGCGGTTTCTTTCTGCTGCATCAATCTCGCGGCCATGCTCAAAAATGTCAGGCACAGCCGAAGCCCCGCATACAATAACGGTTCCAGTGGCCATGTCTCATTGAGCACATATACCGCCATAAAAATCGAGTCGAAAACTATCGCCGCCAGCGATAACTTCATTGTCGAAAGTCGGCGGAGCTGCCGGAGTTTATTCATTGACCAGCCCCGTCAGGCAAAGCTGCCGTTCTTTTTCACGGCGAATCTTTAAACCTCGCAGGGGCACGCCGTTACTGTTCACGAAATCAGGGAGATGGTTACACATATTCACCCATTCCCCTTTCTGCGCCCACTTGTGGATGGACGTTTCTACTCGCATGCCTCGCGCTTTGCTGTAGTAGGTACGCAAACTGTTACATCCCATATTGAATGCCGCGCTTGTCATTGCGCTGAAGGCATTATCTGGCATGTCTTTGCCCCGGAAGTGCTGGTTAATACAGCGTTCAGCGATCAGGATATTCTTTTCCCAATCAGCGGCGATTTGCTGGTCGGTTTTTCTAACACCCGGCGTTACCCCGTGTGTATTACCGATCCCGTCAGTCCATACCCCCGCCGGGCACATGTATGGATCACGTCGGCAACCTTCAGCGTTTCCGATAAGCTCTAGCCCCGCCTGGTTGGTTCGAACATTGCCATTACCCATCACGATGGTAATCATCACCGCTATCGCGCAAATTGCACCGCCTCCTGCGGCTGTTTTCCCCTTCATAAAGACCTCATAAGCGAATTTTTTACGCCCAAGGACAAACACCCATTCACAGCCAATACCGACTGACTCGATCCCTTTAGAAGGCACAGGATAATGCAAATCACTTGTTAGCCACGTTTCAAAGATATACATTATTGCTCTAATTAATTTGTTTTATTGGGTAAGAAAAGTGGCACAACGCGGTGTAAACAAAGTCATCCTGATTGGTACCCTGGGGCAAGACCCGGAGATAAGGTATATACCAAATGGCGGAGCGGTCGGAAGACTAAGCATCGCAACAAATGAATCATGGCGCGACAAGCAAACGGGCCAACAGAAAGAGCAAACAGAATGGCATAGAGTCGTTTTGTTCGGGAAACTTGCTGAAATTGCGAGTGAGTATTTACGAAAAGGTTCTCAGGTCTACATCGAAGGGAAACTTAAAACCCGTAAGTGGACAGATGACGCCGGTGTAGAACGTTACACGACGGAAATTATCGTCAGCCAGGGCGGAACCATGCAAATGATCGGCGCCCGCCGCGACGACTCACAGTCCTCAAATGGCTGGGGGCAATCAAACCAACCTCAAAACCACCAGCAATACAGCGGTGGCGGCAAACCTCAGAGCAGCGCCAATAACGAACCTCCAATGGACTTTGAAGACGATATTCCGTTTTAGAGTTGACTTGTGAGCCATGTGTAAAAAACGACTGAAAGAAAAGCGGTGGTCCAGACGCCAACAAAAGCACGAACTCGCTAAAAAACGCCAAAGTTGGCAATGGCACACGCTTTTAACGAATAGAACACCCCGGGATATTGCTTTCGCTGGTGGGAAAACATTCCTGACCCACCTGAAGGCGAAATACATCAGGTTTTAAGCAGAGAAAAGACTATGACAGCACAAAATACTAAAACAATTCAATACCGCCTGCGTAATGGCCAGAGTGTCGAAGTGACCATCAATAATGATGGTGTGCCTGGCGAAAAGGTTTCTATCTCTGATCTGGCTATCGAAAAAACCATCATGTGCCACCTTGGCTTTACTGAAGAAGTGAGCAAAAAGCATGGTGTAGCAATCTGGAGCGCAATGGATACTGGTATGCGCAGATTCATTACTGCTCGTACCCCAGGGATGACCATGATGGACCTCATGCAGATTGCGCCGCTGTTTGAATGTGAGCCTTTAGATGTATTCAGCAATCCAGCTATCTGCCAGCAGCTATATGGTGAGATGAAACTCGCGGTTACCCCCATTGTGCTGCATGAAGGATCGCTTGCTGGCGTGTGGAAAGTGGAGCGTATTTCAAGCTACATGCCTTTCCATGTCAACGGCGTAATCACTGGTGAAAATCAACCTGTTTCCGTTATAAAGTCAGACCTCAAGCGCGCAATTCTTGAAGCAAGTTGTCGAGTTGTCGGCCTGGGCAAACAGTCTTATGTTTCCTTCCCGGCTGGCCCTGAAGGCCCGGCAGAAATTCTGATTATGGATGCCGATCTGCTCTGGCAAATACAGTTTCTGATTGGCAAAAGCATCATCCGCGCTGAAGAACTCGATCAGTACATTACCTGCACGATGACGGATGAAGTCAAAAGTGTGGCTATAGCCAATGCCCGGAACCTATGTCGTGCTGCATTAACAGAACTGCAAGAAAACACCACGGAAGAAGTGGAAAGCGATTAAAAAAAATCCCGCCGACTGGCGGGATTTCTTCAATATACGATCTGGTCTACATGATCACCAAAATCATCGTCGTCGTCGTCCTCATCGCCACCATCTACTGCTGGCCAATCAACAAACCAGCCAGCGTAAAGATGCAGCGTTCGGAGAACATCACTTGCGGGAGCATCAAGGGTGTTAACGAATCCCATATAGCTATTGGGATTTGCCCCAGCTATGGCTTCAGCGATCATGTCCTCGGTAATGTCACCGGAGATAATGCTTAAACGCCCGGAAACTTCTTCATTATCATCAAATTCGATAATGGCATCTCCACCTAATGGCGCTGCGATTTTAATCTGCATTATTTAGCTCCTTTGCCACACCTAATAACAGTTCCAGCAATCCGTCACCATTCATCAGTGATGCGGCAGCGGCCTCTTTGTCATGATACAACTGAAGAGCCATAGAGAATACTTCCGTTGCTGACGTTTTGGAAATAGTCGGTGATTTCTGCCGAATTTTCCCGGTGTTACTTACTGAGGCTGGCGGGTATACCTTCGCCATATAAATATTACTCAATCGAGATCTGAAGCACCATTCAGGCTTGCCACGCCCACCGATATTGACGAAAGATGGCTTATCCCCTTCAACATTGGCCTTCAGGAATGACCGGGCTTTCTCTAACAAACCAGGGTTACTGTACTCAAGATGATGACCCAGCTCGTGCCACAGTGCACTTGCATTTTCATCGTTCAAATTGACAGCAACAACACCATTAAGATTTGCATATGCCCTTCCCTGGTGGTGAACTACCTTTGATAAGGTCGATATTTTCCCGCCGGTCAGGCGATAAATATCAGCAAGTTCCTTGCGCAGGTCTATCCCACCATTCTGTCCAGCGCGGGCTTCTTCCACTTCTTCTGTGATAAAAGAGTCGGCCCACTCAAGAGCTTTTTCTTCAGATACGGATGAGTTTGCGATCGCACTGTTCATGGCAGATAACACTTTCTCGTGGACCGAACCCATACTTCGCTGATTCATTTGCCAGCGTATCTGCGGGTTATATGAGAATCGCTTAAGTAGTTGGTCAAGCTGCTCAAGTTCTTCTTCACTGACATACTTTTTAGCCTCACCAATAATGCCAGGGAGAATATTGCCGTTAGGATTAAACGCTCGCGAAAGGAAGAGTTTCAGCGCCCCCATGCCCTCCGATGCTTCAATATCACCAATAACCCGGTTAACAATGGCCGCACTCTTCGGATTAGCATCCGCCAACGCTCTGGCTACGATTTGCAGGGACGATACGACCTCACGCTGCATATCCGTCCTGATCTCATCAATAAACTCTGGCGTTATGCCGTGCTCTTTAAGGATATCCCTGCCTTCCGCCGTTACCCCATCGATATCACCGACATGTTTATTAACCCGACTTTGCAATGCCTTAAATGCCTTCAGAATTCCACGGGCATCATCCGCTTTACTAACGGCCTTCCTGAATGCTGGCAAGAAGTCTGAGTTAACCTCATTTTGTTGATCGGCCCACTGAATGGAGGCTTCTTTCATCTCGTCCAGAGTCAGATCACCCAACGCGGTATGGTCTGTGAATATGAGCGACAACCTCTGAATCATTTCTGCCAATGGTGATGCCGAATGCGCCGCGCTAAGGAATGCTTTCACCCTGGTTGGGCGAATGGAAAACCAGTCAATAGCTGGTGGCATATCTCCGTTTTTTATCGCCTGCGCTATCTCATCAAAGCCGTCGCGCCCAAGGGAGGATGCGTGATTTAACAATCCGCCAAGTAACGAATTGCTGATACCGAATAATCGGCACCATTTATTCACGTCGGCAACAGGCATTCGAACAAAATGCGCAAGCACTTGTACAAGCTGTTCATCCTGGGGATCTGTACGGGAAAGCAGCCTGATCAGATGAATAATGTCTTTGATGCCGGATGCCCGATGTAATAGCAAGCTGGTATATGGAGCAACACCGTTGTAACTACCGCCGGAAACGGACTCGAAAAGACCGCCGGATATCCCTTGCATGCCTTCGTTTTCCAGTTCCTGAGACACCTGGCGAAGGATATCCTGTAACGACACATCACCACCGCCAAACATATCCCCCAGCGCCTGGCCCTGGTGCTGTAACTCATCATTGATACGTTGAGCCATCAATTTAAAGGCGGTGGCCATACGCTTCGCGCTACGGTTATTCGCGACGATGAACAACGCGAGAGCTTTCACTTCCGGGGCTGTTTCGCTGAACATATCCCCCTGAGCAATAACATCGGTAATATGTTGGCCTGACTCCTTCGATTGCCTTACCAGGTCTACCGCATCTTTCAATGCCGCCAGCGCCTTTTTATCGAGACTATCCGCTGTCTCAATACCATCAACAATAGTTGTCACAGCCTGCTTGTGCGCTTCTCCTGATAAAGCCTGCATCTGGACAAAATCATTGGCTGCCGCATTAAGCGCCGTCAGAACATTACGCATATCCGGATCAGGTTCTTCTGCAACCATTCTTACCAGGCGCGCATCCTTATATGCCTTGGCAAAGATCGCGTTTTGTATACGGTCAACAAGTTGCCGTGTTGGTCGCCCATCTTCCGTTACAAGGCCAGCAGCCTGTGTGGCACCAACTTGCGTCATGAATCCGCGAATAAACGCGTCATTACTGCGGCTAAGCAGATCTCCGCTTTCTGATGGGTTAAACAGCGCCATCATCGCCGGAGTTATGCTGTCGGCATCAACAAAAGCCTTTTCACTGGCTGCCATTTCCTGGAGATCAGAAATATTTGAGTCCTTGGCAAACTGAACACGGTCAACCTTCGTTAACCGGCGGCGCACCAGTACCGGAGCCGTCATTGATTCAACCTTTTCAGGTCGTATTCCGAATTCGGTCGCATGTTCAATCAGGTACTCACGATACCGATCCGCATTGCCGTCCTGATAGGCTTTGATGATCCCCATGGTCCGTCCATTACCTGACTCAACGGCATTGTCCTCACCAATTATCGGCGCGCCATGGCTGGATAAACCGGAATCGGTAAGCTGGGCAGGACGCAAATCCTTGGATATCTGGTTGACCTGAAGAAGGCTGGATGCGCGGGTCCGGTCGCGCGGCTGAAGTTCCTGGGGATAGTCTGGATTAATTTTCCCATCCAGAGTATTGGATACCAAAAGAGCTGAGGCATCGACGATATCAAACGCTGTTTTTACCTCGTCTCCCTTCGCTGTCACCACATACGAAACCCGCCCGTAATCGGGCAGGTTTTTTAGCAGCTCGATCAGCGTTTCTATGCTGGTGGCCATCACCACCTGATCGCTTAAGCTCATCCCTGTTACGCCTTATGCTGCCTCTTTAATGTTGGCGGCTATCCATGCCGCCGTGTGCTGTTTAACCTGGTCCAGGTCGATGTATGTGCCAACATATTGACTCAAATCCTGCAAGGTACCGATAAATGCATCGGTGCTCTGATCGACGAATTTATCAGCCAGGAAATCAGCAACCAGTTTTGGCACACCATCATGTACCGAAGGTTGTTTTTCCTCGCCACTACTGCCGCCGGACACACCGTACCCCATCTGTTGCATGATCTGGTCAATTTCATCGCTGATATCCAGCAACTCCATGCCACTCGCGGTAGCCGCTTTGGACATCAGAGCATCCAACTTATCGCTGAGATCCATTAACTCAATAGCTGATAGTGTCATGCCGCTACCCCCGCTTTCTGGATTGCTACCAACAGATCAGCCAGGTGGCGAGCTGCGCCGTTAACCAGCTCTTCGTTTTCCTCAAAACGTCCGGCAGCCTGAAGGGCTGCAATCGCTTCCCGGACATTGCCCCGAGCGTTACGGATCTCCGCCATGTCAGTGCTTTGCATATCCATCACGTTATTGAGATATTCAATGGCTTTATTAGCCTCTGCATCTGCTTCGCTAACCGTTTCATCAGGCTGTGCCGGGGCCGGTTCTGGCTGAGTAATCTCACCGACTTCGGCCTGCAATGCATTGATCATGCTCTGCACCATTTTCTCGGTGCCAGCGCCCCCAGGAAACGCAATATTGGGGAAAGTTTTTTGAAACTGAGTTTTCAGCATTACGCGGAACTCGTCTGGTGAGCTGGTGGCCAGCTCCAGAGCTTTTTGTGCATATTTGCCAAACGGACCATTAGTAAGTGTCTTCGCCAGGAAGTCGAAAGAATCCTCGCGAGGCAATAACTTCAGGTCGTACTCACTCATTTGCTGATCAGAAAGCGGGGTATCGTAAGTAGCAATGCCGTAGCGTGCATATTCATAATACGGGTCACCTTCATCAGGGCGCGGCAGAATTGCTTTGTTACCTTCAGGTATTGCGCCAGGGGCCGCCGGACGCATTTGCAGGGCATATCGATATGCACCTACAGAGACTTCTGGTTCAGGCGAAGAGCTACCGGTATCCTCCGCTGGTTCAGGTTCGACCTTTTCCGGTTTATGTTCTTCTGGTTGGACCAGGTATTCCGATACATTACCCGCTTTATAGGCTTTAAACAGCTTGCCGATCGCATCTGCCATGTCCACACCCTGTATGGATTTAGCCTTGATCATGTACACGCTGCCATCCGAATCGGTTAACTGGATATACCCTTCACCGTCCTCAATGAATTGCTTCATTGATGCACCATTACTGAGCGTCACTTCCCCGTTCATATGCATACGATTTTTGATACTTGCAAGGCGATCCGTCAGCGCGCGAGAGTGCCCACCAGTCATCCCCGCTGGAGCAATGGTATCGCGCCCACCAGTGCGATTGAGCTGATCAATCTCCGCCTGCAAACGCTCATTTTCTTGATAAAGAGAATCCGCTTCCGAAGCAACCGCGTTAATTTTCTGCTCCAGATCTGCCTTCTGGCCTTCTACCGCAGCCACCTGATCCGCGAGGTCGCTCATGGCATCCTCTTTCTGGTCACTGTCAGCCTGTAGCTGGGTTATTTCATCAACCAGGGCTTTTTTCTTCTTCTGCGCACGCTGGAATTTTGCCGAGTTTTTCTCTGCAAGGTTGGCAAGTTTCATGGTGACCTGCGCCAGCGTCATATCACGTCCACTCATCGGCGCAACGGTGTGAGTAACGTCTTTTTTATTCAGTAAGAACTGGAAAGCAACCAGCGTATCGCTATTTGTGATCCGGTTTTCCGCCGTCGGGCTATGAAACAGAATGCTGATAGTCTGACCATCACTGAGCGGAATAATGGCTGGCAGGACCGGCAGCCCGTTAACGTTACGCGCCCGGCCAATTTCAGCGCCGCCGATCGCTCGCGCGCCGCTCTGGGCCACATCACCCGTTTTATCACTCCCCGCAGAGATTCCTGTACCATTCAACTTCTGGTTCAATGCCCGGACAAATGCCTGCATGGTCCGGTGTAACTGCAAACGAGTAGAACTAATCGCCTCCAGTAAATCCGTAGCACACCAGTGGATCGGCGTGTCATAGAAGAACGTAGCCTCGATTTCCTCCAGCGTGTTGGATTCCGTCATCAGATAGCGGTCCTCACCGGCCATTAATGCGCGATATTCATCATCAGTCACCGGCGGGGGAAGCACGTCAAGCCCAGGCTTAATCGTCACCCCTTTATTGATATTGAACTGTTCCATGTTAATTTCCTGCTTTCAGTTGCTTAAGACGGCGTTTGAGTTCGCCATTTCGGGCCTTTTCGTTATTGAGTCGGCCCGTCTCCTTATCCAGCTTCGCCCGCAAATCGGTGATCTGCTGTTGATTGAAAGACACCGAGTTCTGCGCGGACTTATAAGCGGCAGCCACCTGAGCATTCCTCTGTTTTGCCTCTTGCAGGCGCTGAAAGTTGGATTTAACTGCCGGTTTCTTGTCTACCGGATTGGCAACACGTTTCGCTTTGGCGATCAGTGATTTCTGGAATTTTGCGGAGTTTTTTCGGGCCGCTTGCCCCATGACGGTACCAAGCGTCTTGATATCCGGCGACTGAGCGTTAGGAATAGCTTTTCCATTCAGTTTCACAGACGATATATCGCCAGTATCGTTTACCTGTATGGCAAGAATTTGTCCGTCGTTAAGAACCAGCTTTGCGGTTTTAACTTTAACGCCATCTTTCGTTGTTGCGCGGTTGCTGGAGTCAACCTCAATCACAGTCACACCGGTTTTATTGATCGCCGTGATAAGGGATTTCAGCCCCTTTTCATTAACCTGGTCAAAATCGACCGTTGCATACTTATTTTTCGTCATCTGACACATCCTGTGCGAGATTTATTACGTAACTTCTGCGGATTTGCTGAGTAACAGGGAAAATCCGATACAACGGGTTAATGAACGAGTCACCATGCGTAACCATGACGTTGAAATGCCACAGCCGTTCTCCTTTACCCATATATTCAGTGGGTATGTATAACCATTCGCTGTTTTCGCCCTGTTCAGCCGATGTCAGACAACGTTGCTCGCCTTCAATCACTGTCGTCGGCTTCTGAACATCGCGGATCCAATACCTGACCGTTGCGCCGCGCAAAAAAGGAAATTTGGACCGGTATTTGAACGGCACCCGGATGAAGCCCGGTTTAATTTCCACTTCACCAAGCTCTAAATTCGTGATGTCCTTGCGTTTTAGCAAATAGCGATCGGCTAAGGCTAACGCAAGAGCGCATACACCCCAGCCAATCATTTCCCGCCTCCCTTTTTCACCAAACTTGTAAGAACATTCAGAATGCTATCGATATTCACTCGTTTCATCCCTGAAATCACCTCATGACCGTTATTGCTGGCTATCGTTACCATTAAGTACGTAATTGATAACTCCCAGCCCTCGTGTTGCCCCAATAGGTACGCCACCGCGCCAGCTGTCACTGCAACAAAGATCTCCGTAACCAATCCCAACAAATTGCCAGACTGGCGACCGTCTCGGACATCCATCAGGAACGTGCCTATCCCACCAATTACTGAAAGCAGGAGCGCAATAGCAACTGGAGCTAATTCCTGTGTGTCAAGCACAAGTTCCCTCCTACGTTGTCAGGAGGTAATGGTATGCAAAGTAACTTCTCAACCGGTCATTTGTTGCTTAAGAGGCATTTCTATTGAGGTACGAATCGATAAGCCTTTGTAACCTTTCAAGAATGAGCCTGTTATTGATGCTGCAAATAAGAGTCACGCAATTCTGAAGACTTTCATCCATCCCCTTATATTCCGCGAAACACATGCCTATAAAGCCTGCAAGTACGGCAGAAATACACTCGGCCAACAATTTCCTGCATGACGCTTCGTAACGTTTTTCACGAACCCCATTCAGAAACGAATGCACTCCGCCAAGGATGGATATGAGAATTATTTTTAAATCAAACATAATAATTTCCCTCATGGTGAGTTAAACATCACTGGGAAACGGTATGCACTTTGTGATTTCCACACACACTGGTTTTTGTTAATTAAAATCCGCAGCTTGCTATAAATAACGATAGTGAGCAGAAAATATGCTAATAGGCTATGTACGCGTATCAACAAATGACCAAAACACCGCTTTACAAAGAAATGCTCTCGAATGCGCAGGATGCGACCTGATTTTTGAAGATAAGGCGAGCGGGAAGAATGCCGAGCGCCCTGGATTAAAAAAGGTTCTACGCACACTGTCAGCAGGAGATACTTTGGTTGTATGGAAGCTGGATCGGCTTGGGCGCAGTATGCGTCACCTGGTGGTGTTAGTGGAGGAGCTGCGCGAACGTGGTATTAACTTTCGCAGCCTGACAGATTCAATTGATACCAGCACCCCAATGGGGCGCTTTTTCTTCCATGTGATGGGCGCCCTGGCTGAAATGGAACGAGAACTAATCATTGAGCGCACCCGCGCCGGGCTTGATGCCGCTCGTGCAGAGGGACGAATAGGAGGTCGTCGGCCTAAATACCCAGAGGAAACGTGGCAGCAAATGCGCCGATTGCTGGAAAACGGAGTATCACGTAAGCAGATTGCAATCATCTATGATGTGGCTATATCGACACTCTATAAGAAGTTTCCGGCATCATCATTTCAATCTTAAACCTTGGTTTAAGAGAACTCGGCACAAGCGGCGAAAAGATCCCCCTGTTGAGCACGGCTAACACATGGAGTGCATGCCAGACTTTCAACGGCGGGATCACCGGGACGCTGACGGGGAACGCCGACACCGCGACGAAATTGAAAACAGCACGGAAGATAAACGGCGTTTCATTTGACGGTTCTAAAGATATTTCTCTGACGCCTGCGAACCTTGACGTCACCAGCCTGACGTTTATGAAACACAATGGAATGATTCCAACCACTGACAATCTTGACTCCTATGGCCCAGAAGAAAAATATCTTGGAACGTGGTCATGCCCGTCACAATCCACTGCAAAACCAGAGTCTGGTTACCCTGAAGATAAAGGCAATGGGGTTCTGGAAGTATTCAATGCTGGTCGCTTTCACTGCACACAACGCTACACCACCCGAACCGGTAATATTTACATTCGGATGCTTGATGCAGAATGGAACCCTGTCAGTCCTGTATGGAGTGCATGGAGAGTTATTACAAGCGGGACTCGCCCATTAAGCACGTCAATTGACCTGAATTCTTTAGGTGGTGCGGAACACCTGGGAATATGGCGCAATAGCAGTACATCAATAGCCTCATTTGACCGTCATTTCCCGGAGGAAGGGAGTTTTGGGCAGGGTATTCTGGAAGTCTTTGAAGGCGGTCTGTATGGGAGGATGCAACGTTACACCACCCGTAGTGGGACTATGTACATTCGCGGACTGACTGCCTCATGGGATGCAGAAAATCCACAATGGGAGGACTGGATTGCTGTTGGGTATCAGTCCACGGGATGGACTTATTCAGGGGATCTTGATGACCTTTTAAAGCCTGGTATTTATAGCGTCACGAAACAGGCCACAAATGCACCACTTACCGACTCTAAAGATCTTGCTGTTGGCTCGGTAGTCGAGGTGAAAAAACGTTGCGATATTGAATCGTATATCCAGACATATACGACTGTTTCTGAAACAGCGGCATATAAGAACAGGTCATATCAGCGTACCCGTAACCATAATGAAAATGCATGGAGCGAATGGGCTGAAATATACAACTCGTATTCACTTCCCTTGAATCTAGGTATTGGTGGCGCTGTAGACCTGCTTCCCAGTCTTGACTGGCAAACTCACGACTTTGTTCCAGGAAGCCTGGTCACTGTAAAACTAAAAACTATGACCAACATTCCTGATGGGATGGATTGGGGAACGATTGATGGAAACTATATCAATATCGCCGTTGGCCCAAGTGACGGAACCAGCAATGTTCGCTCAATGAAGGTATGGCGCAGCACTGCAAGTAAAGCGAACTACCGCTTTTTTATGGTGCGTATTTCAGGAAATCCGGGAAACCGAACGATCACGACAAGACGTGTGCCAATTATCGACGAAGCTCAGACATGGGCGGCGAAACAAACCTTCAGCGCCGGTCTTTCAGGTGAACTGTCCGGCAATGCTGCTACAGCAACAAAGCTGAAAACGGCACGAAATATTAATGGTGTCAAATTTGATGGCACCGGCGATATTTCACTTAATGCCCAAAATGTCGGTGCATTTGCCTTAAGGCAGACAGGTAGCATGGTTGGAAATGACAAGGCAGTTGGATGGAACTGGGATAGCGGAGTTTATTGCGCCGACATAGGTGGTGCATCAACATTAATTCTCCATTTTTATATGGGAGCTGGTAGTTGTCCTGCTGTACAGTTTCGAGTGAATTATAAGAACGGCGGTATTTTTTATCGCTCCGCACGTGACGACTATGGCTTTGAGTCCAACTGGTCAGAGTTTTACACAACAACACGCAAACCCTCAGCGGGAGATGTCGGTGCATATACACAAGCGGAATGTAATTCAAGATTTATTACCGGGATTCGTTTAGGTGGTTTGTCATCTCTTCCAGCCTGGAATGGCACTGGCTGGCATGACAGAACAGGCCATGTTATTACCGGTGTTGTCAATAGCAACACTGATGAATTAATTGATACAGTACAGGCAAGACCCATTCAGTATTGCATTAATGGCACATGGTATAATGCAGGGAGTATTTAATGATGATGCATTTACAAAATATTAAGTCAGGGAATCCAAAAACTATTGAACAATATGAATTAACCAAACAATTTAATATTGTCTGGCTATGGTCAGATAATGGTGAAAACTGGTATGAGGAACAGAAAAATTTTCAGGATGATACTTTAAAAATGGCCTACGACGAGAACGGTATTATTCGTTGCATTGAGAAAGATGTTTCAATGCTCAACCCTGATGGCTTGAGTGTTGTTGAGTTACCGAATATAACTGCCAACCGTCGTGCTGATATTTCTGGTAATTGGATGTTCAAAGATGGAGCTGTAATCAAACGGATTTATACCCCAGATGAACTACAACAACAGGCGGAGTTACAAAAGGTCACTTTGCTTTCCGAAGCTGAATTAGTCATTCAGCCGCTGGAACGTGCCATTAAGCTAAATATGGCAACTGATGATGAACGCGCCCGGCTGGAAGCATGGGAACGCTATAGTGTTCTGGTGAGTCGAGTGGATACCGAAAATCCTGAATGGCCTGATAAACCACAGTAAAAATTAAGGCCCGGTATCGGGCCTTTTCTTATTCAGGATGTTCTGGGAATGTTACTGGCAGCGTAGAAGTATCAGTTGCCTCAACTTGCTGCACGTACTTCATCCAGTTCATAAGTTGTTGCTTATCTGAATCGGTGATAATCCCCAATGCAAGCTGAATTTGCCAGAACTGCGTTTTTTCTCTCGCCTGCTGCAATAGCTTTTGTTTCTGCTTTTCAGCCTGTAACAACTGCTCTTCTTCCGTATATACGCGTTTAATGACTGCACCATCCTTAAACATCCATTTGCCTGAGTCGTCAGCACGCCGGTTGGCGGTAATATCAGGGACTTCAACGACGCTGAACCCATCTGGATTAAGCGTTGATGCATCTTTGGTAATGGCGACAATAATATTATTCTCGTCGTAAACAATCTTTATTGTGTCTTCCTGAAAATTCCTTACCTCTTCATACCAGTTTTTCCCATCATCTGAAAATAACCAGATAACGTCGAAATTTTTTGTCAGTTGATATTGTTCAACTGTTTTTGGATTTCCTGACCTAATATTTTTTAAATGCTGCATAATTTACACCTGTGCTACGTTATACCATGTGCCATTGATGTATTTTTGTATGGGTCTGAAAATGCCTTCATCATCGCCATCAACTTCACCAATAATTCTTAATCCGGTAAGCGCGTGTCCAGCTATCTCATAACGCCCGCCACCCATCAATTGAACAACACGAGTACCCAGGCGAACATCCATCACATAACGCCCGTCGAAATTACCGTAGTTACTTGGCACAACTTGTCCGGCAACAGTTAATCCATGCCCAATAGTGACTCCACCAGTGGAATTTTGAATATAGAATGGCCTAAAACTATTCCACCCCCCCATACTGTCACCGGAGTTGGTCAACATGAAATGGGTGAAATTGCCATCATTTCGGATAAAGAATCCATAGTTACCCTGTACGATGCGGAAGCCGTTTCCTGACCGGGAAACAATCTCGCCATCAGCCGTTAAACCGCCGGTAAGAGTTCCTCCGGTTATTGGCAATGCACCAATATCTTCAGGCGTGAGGTTAATGTCTTTTGAACCATCAAACGAAACGGAATTAATCTTTCGTGCGGTTTTCAGCTTTGTTGCTGTAGCAGCATTGCCGGACAGTTCACCTGAAAGACCGGCGCTGAAGGTTTGTTTCGCCGCCCATGTCTGGGCTTCGTCGATAATTGGCACACGTCTTGTCGTGATCGTGCGGCTTCCCGGATTTCCTGAAATGCGCACCATAAAAAAGCGGTAGTTGGCTTTACTTACAGTGCTGCGCCATACCTTCATTGAGCGCCCCGTACCGGTATCATCACTTGGGCCAACAGCGATGTTTATCAGGTTGCCATCAATGACGCCCCAGTCCATACCGTCGGGAATGTTGGTCATGTTATCAAGCCGAACGGTTATCAGACTGCCCGGCACAAAGTCGTAGGTCTGCCAGTCCAGGCTGGTGAGTTTTGCCACTGCGCCGCCAATACCCAGATTCAGGGGCAACGAAAAGGAGTTATATACTTCTCGCCATTCGGTCCATTTACTCCCGGCGTAGACGCGCTCAAAAGTGCGCCCCTGTGTGGTTTCTGCTTTCCCTGTAGTTGTGTAACGCTGCCAGACAGACACAGCATCAAAACGTCTGATTACTTCCAGTATCCCAAGCAGTGTCGCTCCAGCGGCGTCAAGCATCGGACCGTTTGTTGCCTTTCCTGTAACACTGTAAATACCAGGATCGGTCAGATTATTCAGATCGCCTTCAAAGAAACTGCTTGCAGTCTGGCTGCCGATTCTTAGCCACGGTTCCCACTGCGGATTTGATGCATCCCAGCTTGCCGCAAGGCAGCGGACATACATATTCCCACGGCGAGTGGTATAACGTTGCGTTCTTCCATAATTCCCGCCTTCGAGGATCTCAAGCGTCCCCTGAGCAATGCCGCCTTCCTCTGGATAATTGCGTTCATATGAAGCTATAGCCGAGCTACTGTTTCGCCATAAACCAAGATGCTCTGCGCCTCCGAGCGTATTCAGGTCAATGGTTGTGCTCAGAGAGCGTGTTGCTGACTGAATCTGTCGCCAGTAGCTCCACGGGCCGTCAGAGCCATTCCAGGAACCAGAAAGGTTGCGCATATAAACATTGCCAGTCCTGGTGGTGTAACGCTGCATTCCTGCAAAATTACCGCCATTGAATACCTCAAGAACACCTACGGCACCGTCTTCCGGGAAATGTTTCTCCAGTGTTGCGTTGGAGGATGTGGATTTATACCAGACACCCACATAATCCTTAACGGGGCCAAATGTGTTCAGGTCGGCATCAAGCGGCATTTCGCCGTTGTTTTTCATAAACGTCAGGCTGGTGACATCAAGGTTCGCAGGCGTCAGAGAAATATCTTTAGAACCGTCAAACAGCACGTTATTAATCTTCCGTGCTGTTTTTAATTTCGTCGCGGTATCGGCGTTCCCCGTCAGCGTCCCGGTGATCCCGCCGTTGAAAGTCTGGCGTTCACTCCAGGTGTTAGCCGTGCTCAACAGGGGGATCTTTTCGCCGCTTGTGCCGAGTTCTCTTAAACCAAGGTATTGGATAACGGCAAGGACACTTGTTTTAGCCAGAATATCGCGACCGACTGACGTTAAATCAGTCTGGGCAACAGTATCTTTACCGGTAAAGTACGGCAATTTATTTGCGCCAGTTGCAAGCCCCGCAAGTGCAGTTAAAGTTGCGTCAAGGGGCTGTTTTCCCGCGAGCGCATTTGTCATTGTTGTCGCAAAATTCGGGTCATTACCGAGCGCCTCAGCCAGTTCATTCAGCGTATCCAGAGCTTCAGGCGAAGAACCTACTAATGCAGATATAGCAGCCCGTACGTAAGCAGTCGTAGCAATCTGCGTGTTATTCGTACCCTGTGCAGCGGTAGGCGCAGTAGGTATTCCCGTTAATGCAGGACTTGCCAAAGGTGCTTTAAGGGCCAGTGCGTTATTGATAGTGGTACTGAAATTCGGGTCGTTATTGATGGCAGTCGCAATTTCTTTCAGCGTATCCAATGCTCCAGGAGCACCATTGATAAGTGCAGTTATAGCTGCCTTAACAAAGGCTGTATTTGCGATCTGCGTGCTGTTTGTACCTTGCGCTGCCGTCGGCGCGGTTGGCGTTCCTGTCAGACTCGGGCTTTCTATTGGCGCTTTAGTATCAGCCAGATCCTTTACAGACTTAATAGCTTTAGGGGTAGCCGCCATTGTTTCGCTGTCGCTGTCAGTTGCGCTACTGAGCTGAACTAACCCCTTTTGCGTTGTGCTTGCATCCTGCGCCGTATACTTGCTTTTCGCCAGATCGTAGGCTTTTTTAACTGCCAGAGAACTTGCAGCGACATCGCTTCTGCTGCTGGTTACAGAGTCTGAAATTTCAATGCCAATCGTGCGGTTGATACGCTCTGATGTATCAATCATCTCTTGGGTAATGGCAGATACCCCGGCAGGGATATTCACCGTACAAACAAGCAGCTCACCATCTCCTAACTGATATGAATCGGTATAGGTTCTGGCGACAAATTCAGCCGCATGAATATGTGAGGCGGTATTAACCTGATAGGTGTCTTCTCCAAGAAGGTATCTTCCCTTCAGCACAATTGCATATTTTTTGCCTGCACTAAGTGCAAGGGAGATATCCTTACGGTGTTGAATAGTTACCTGATAGAATTCGCCAATATCCACTGACGCCGCGCCAGCGGTTTTATCACCATCCAGTGAGGTGATTAACAGGTTCATCCCACCGCCAGGCTTCGGCAGGAAACCGGCATAAAATCCTGGGTCAACAATTCCCCTGAATTTTCGGTTTAGCGCGGCTGACAGATATGGTTCGTGATATTGCACATCAGCCACCAGAGCCAGTGACTCGGGCGATGGGTAAGTAACTGATGTGACAACTGTAACGTCATTCATCAAGCATATCCTTATGCTATAGTCGAGTTGATGGCCATAACTGCGGTATATGTTTTACCCACATACAGCGAGTCTTCCTGAACACAAATAATTGCGATGGGCTTATTCTCGTTATCCAGAACAACCAGAGTGTTGAATGGGTAGTTTTTCCCTTCCTGCAACTGGCTTTGATCAAGGTCCATTCGGACAGTAATTATCCCGCCAGAGTAGGTAGGGACGAGGTTGATGGTGCAAAATTGACTGGTCAGTTCTGCCAGCTCGAAAGTCTTTGGCAGTTCTCCAATCTCATAAGTGCCATCTTCATTTTTGGTAACCAGTGAGCTGGTACCGAAAACGGCCTTGCTGATTAAAAATCGGGAGCCTTTGTTAATGGACGATTCAGCGCGCCGCTGATAGTAATAGTCCAACAACTGACTCTTATAGAGGTTTGTTGAGACGTCAGACATGATTTTCCCTAATCAATGTTGTGAAGCCTCATTGTAAGAGAAGTCACTTGTCACCCCGCCCGGCGGACGGGGTGATTGTCAGGCATCGCCATCCAGCAACAAATCATCTGCACGGGTGCGATCAAACGTAGGTGTTGCTTTCACAATAGTGCCGCCCGGCGTTGCGGTGATCGGGGCACTAATCGACGTAACTCCAGTAAGCGAAGTTGTATCCGAAGTTTCAAACCAGCAGTACGCTTTTTCAGTATCAGAAATCTCGTTCAAAGTGATCATGTCGGCCTGTTCATTCACAACAACCGACAAATAGAGCGTAAGCCCATCAAACACTATATGCAGTGGTAGTAGAGGCTTTACGAACTGATTAAACTTTCTGAGAATTTCTTCTGTGATTGCGGACTGATCTATCGTGCCGGTAATTCCCATTGTCCGGGCCAGGTCGTTTATGGGAATACTGATCATCCCTCTGGAAGTCAGAAACATCTCGCCGAATGTGCCGCCGGTGGTTTCCAGTGTGCTTTCTGGAATCAGGACCGTGCCATAGGGATGACGTTCAAGGTCCACCGGGGCATATATCGGATCCCATAAAACAGAAATACCGTTAAATTCGCGGTAAATGGTCTGGTTTATAGGGCGTTCAGTCCCCTTAAAGTGGATCTCGTCAAGCCGCTGTTGTAACAGCATTGGTACGGAAGACGAATTCGACGTTCTGATAGTAAAGAACTGGCCAAGTTCATTTGTCCTGGTCTCCAGATCCTCCTTGCTCATGGAGAAAATAGACTTCCGGTTGGTAATTCGCTCCAACCATGGGTCAACAAAAGTGTCCATCATAGACTGAACCAAATCAGCCAATGATTTATAGAGCAATGACTTTTGCTTAGCTGATGTAAGCCGGTTATTAAACCAGGAACGTTGCATCACTCCTCCTCATACGAAATATTAAAGGTGGAGTTTTCTGTATCCAGATAAACGAAATCGTAAAAGCCGTTGGACTCATTCCACTTGACAAACTCCAGATAAAAATCGCGGAAATAGCCAAGCGTTTCGATATACGCCCAAACGTCTTTTTTCTTAATCAGGATGTACTTACCAACGCGGTTTGGGTCAAAGAAAGCTGAGTCGCGCCCGAATTTTGTTTCCAGCGCCGACGTCAGTTCATCGGTCACGTTTTCAATGGTCAGGCTTGCCGATATCCGCCCGGTGATTGTTATCTTAAATGGTAGTTTTCTGACCTCTTTATAAGAGAATTTCTTGTTCAGCTCATTCGGTACCTTCTTAAAGGCAGCCAGGATCATTTCTTCAAGCTCTGACTGACTTTTATTTGGATGCCATCCTGAAATAAATATCTTATTGATATTCTTAACATTATAAGCACCATCTAATTTCTCTTGCTGGCCCTCACCCCAAGCTTTTACCCAGGACAGGCCTGGGATGTTACGCACCAGAAAATACGTATAGTCCCCGCCCCATACGACCTGATCATCATAGGCAAGGTAATATTGTGCACGGTTACGTGTGATCTCCGTTGTTTCGGCATCGGTACCGGCGGTTATAGGTGTCGTTGTCTTAACTGAAATCGAGTTAGCTAAATTAGCCGCAGAATCGACAGGCGTCAGATTTTGGCCAGCAACCAAGGTTATATCGCCGTTGGTACACCAGACCTTAAGCGTAATTGTCGAACCTTCCGGCGGTATTTGCCCAATTAATCCATCGCCGAATCGAACGCCTAACTGTTCGGATGGTTTATAAAACTCAACGTAGACCTGGCTTTTACTACCAGCTAACCGGAACATAGTGCTGGAAGACCACTGCGTAGTCTTACCATCGGTCGTCACGAATACTTCCAGCTTATAGCAGACAGCAGTGAGAGCCTTTGATAATACGACTTCCAGAAATTCTTTGGCCGCCGTAACGGTATATGTCACCTCCTGAATTTCCAACTGCGCCACTTCTACCGTACCGGTGCCGTCAACCAACCTGCATACATCCATAGTCATGTAAGGGTACTGGTCGTCAGATATTAAAGGCGTGTTTTTGGGGATTACCGCTGGAGCATCTTCACTTGTGGCTGTGATCTCAACCATCCCCGATGACGGTGTTGGCTTGGCACCAACGTAACTATTCGTTTCTGCCGCTGCCAGGATAGAGGAACGCCGCGTCGCGGTCGATATAAAGCCTTCAGCCAGCGCCGCATCGGCATACTGAAAGCACCTGTATACAATCTGGGTAATAAACAATGTCAGCATCGAGACAAATTGAGAGCCGACAAACTTCGACCAGAATGAATCTTTCTCGACAAGCTCTTCAAACTCTGCGCGAATACTGTCTTTAGTCGGTGTTGTTTTACTCATAGCACCACGTCCTGTGTGATAGTTATATCCCTGATAAGAATGGATATTTTCAACTTATCAAAAGCATCCCCCTCGGCTACTGACAAGCCAGAAATCGGTATGTCGGGTAAATCTACCGTCAGTTTTTGCAATAGCATTGCCTCAACCGCAATTTGAACATGCGACAAGTTGGTCGGTTCGTGTTTAAACTGCGGTAAAACATTGCCCCATGACGGATCGCCGTATACCTCACCCTGATAAGTGTTTAGCCACTCATATAAACGAGCGCCCCAGGCCTCCTCCTGGGACTCATACGTTTTTACGCCGGATAACTCCAGCGTCAGCAAAGGATCAATTTCGTTATTGTTGGCCATCAATCAACTCTCGCGTAGTCATTCATCAACGGATCATCAATTGACAGTGGTACCGTGCGCATAACGCCCGGCTGAGGCGTGCTGACCTTTACGACAGTTCCCTGGCCTTTCGCCGAGTCTTTGGTGTGCTCTTCAATCCTGGCAAGCAATGAGGTCATCTGCGCAAACAGCCGCTTCGTTTCACCATCAAGTGAAACGGTATTATCAGCCAACTGCATTGTCGGCTTGGCACCGGAACCGCCAAGGTCACTAATAACCTGCCCGTCTATCTGCATACGACCGGTTGGTTGCTGCAAATCGTTGGCGGCAGTCGTCACCTGGGACGTGGAGGCTGGTTCAGGCGCATTACTTTTCCGCATCCCCGGCGCGTTGCGGAGTTTATCGAATAGTCCATCAATCCCCATTTGTGCGCCGATCTGGTCAAAGTAACTTGAGTTGTTGGCAACCGGACGCGCCTCTTCAACTGGCATAGGCGTATCGACATACACATTGCCAGCTGCCGTTGCGGTTCCCTTTCCTCGTGCGCGTTCTTCGAGCGTTCCCTGGACGACTTCTCGACGCATCCCCCGGCCATTCATAAATTTGTTGACCAGATCGTTAACGCCAACAGCATTGCCGATTTTGTCTACCAAACCGCCTTTCTCAAACGGGCTATCACCAGGGGTAAATGCCAGGCTAGTAGACTGATCGATAACGGCGTTATCAGGTATCTTTTCGTAAATTGCTGGTGCGCTATGCTCTACCTTAGAGCCATAAACGGCACCATTATTGAGCATCTGCTGATACCCTCTGACACGAGTAACATATTCGCCGGTACCGGCGACTACTCTCCCCTTATCAACATGCCCCATACCAGCATGATAGGCAGCTATTGCACGCCCCTGATCACCGTTATAACGGTTCATCAGCATACTTAGGTATCTGGCGGCACCATCAGCGGCTTTTCGTGTATCCATGGCATCAGCATCGCTGAGTCCAAGATCCTCCCTTGTACCTTTAGTGATCTGAAAAGCCCCAAGGGCAGATGAAAGTTTTTTCCCGTTTTTGTCTACTGGATTTCCAGTTCTCTGGCCTGCACTAGACTCTGCGGATGCAACTGCTGACAGAATCCCTTTTTCAAGCCCATACTTACGTTCAAGCTCATCAAAATAATCGGCATTGTCAGAAATCCATTGGTATCCGGCAGCATTTAATTTTGGCAAAGAAACATCTTTGCCATTGTTAAATCGACGTTTATCTATCTCATACGCACTTAATGCTTCCTCCCTGTCTGTAGCAGACTGGCCCAGGGCAGCATCAATTGTCTGCGCTGCTTTATTGCCTGTTTCTACGGCATTTGCATTGATAATCTGATTGGCAGTTTCTTTAACTGTTTTATTGCTATCTTTCGCCGTGTCCAGTGCCGCATTTATCACGCGGGTAGCAATATTAGTCTGTTTAGCATCGGATTCAGTTTTAGAATCAGATGTCTCCTGGTGGCTATTAACCGGAGCTTTTAACTCTGGAGTGATTTCTTTTGCATTAGCCTCGCCGATCGGATTGGGTATTTTTGATACAATCATTGCCGCAGGGGTATTTTTAACGGCATCAACCGCTGCATCTAATGCTTTACCGGGTAAATTTTTAACCCCATCCCAAATATTACCAGCCGCCTCTTTAATGTGTTTCCCTGGGTTCTTAATGAAGTCAATTGCACTATCAATTGCATCACTGAAAACCTGTTTCAGGTTATCGACAGTAAAGAAGTCTTTTATGGCATCCAGCTTTTCAAGCAGCTTATTAGATGTATCGCTAAACCATGCTGAAACAGCATCACCAATCTTTGCTGTGTAATCATCGAACTTGGTAGAAATGGTGTCGCCAAGGTTAGAAATATATGTTTCTAAGTTGGTAATCCCACTATCAATGGCCTGGGCAATACTTTCCGTCGAAAATGATTGCAACATATTACCGATATCCTCAAATCCAAGTGATTTGAGAACATCACCAATAGCACTGCTAATACCAGATACCAGTCCCCCCATATCAAGAACATTGGCTAACGTATAAGCGGCTTTTTGCTGGAATGATGGATCTTGTCCTGATTTAAGCCCAAACGCTCGACGTTGAGCTTCTGTATCATTCCAACCGGTTACCGCATCATAAATACCTCCAGCCACTGTGCCGACTAGGGGAATTGCGCGTAACGCCCCTTTACCAACTGCCTTTAACCCCAGTTTACCAGCTGCCCGGGCAGCCAAATCTCCGCCTTCATGGGCGAGAGCCTTCTTGCCACCACCGCGTAGCATTCCTACAAGTTTCTTTGCCCCCAGAGCGCCAAAAGCGAGTGCTCCAGCTTTTTTCAGCATGCCACGCCCCATTAACAACGACGCGACGCCACCGGCCCCCTTCCCTAACAGGCTAAATAGTTTGGACAGCAAGCCGCCCTTCTTTTTCCCGGTGTTTTTGGCTATCTGATCAAGGGCGCTGAGAATCTTGTCATTGCCCTCTTTAATTTCGCTGGTCTGCTCCTGAAGTTCCTGAACCGTCCGTTTTTGGGTGTTAACCTGAACGACATCGGCACTATTTTGCGATTTACGCCTAAAAAAACCTTTTCTACGGCTGTTATCGTCATTGCCACGAATCACATCGGCAATAGACTTTCTGGCACCATTAAGCGATCCACCAACTTCTTTTGATATCCCGCCAAGCTCCTTCCCTGCTGCCCACAATGGACCAGCAACGGCATAACCTAACGCATCGACGGCACGAGTCTCTGAAGGGTTACCTATGCCTTCAGCTACTTTTGACAGTTTTTTTAATAAACCTGATTCAGCATTTAGACGCTCATCATCCTCTTTGCGCCTGGCCTTTTCAGCACGTTCAGCACGGGCATCTTCCGCTGCGGCCTTACTCCCTGACTTTCCAATAAAACGACCACGCGCATCGCGTTGGTTTTGGCTTTTTTGCGCACCGCCTTTTTGACCGAACATTTCGCGAGCGTGTTCGGCTGCTTCGGTCCGTTGCGCCTTTACATCTTCTGTTATAGCCTTCTTGCGTCGTTTTTTACCCTTTCGCGTAGTTGATTTGGCCTGCGGTTCCTGTAGAGCAACATCCTCCTGAACTACACGAGAAACGTCCCCTAAATTAAGCCGTTTCATTGCCTCAACAATAGGGTCCACTGATGGCGCATTGGCCACAAAGTCTGGCCGGGAATTTTCGATTGTGCGATTTAATGCCGACACACTGCGAGAGACAGGATCAACTGTAGCAACTCGCCCCCCTTTCAAATCTTCAACGGCTTCCCGAATACCTGCAAGCTCTTCCAGCTCTTTTGCGCTGGCGGTTTCAACCGTCCTTATCACATCGTCAATGTTGGCGTTTTTTCTTTCCATGATCTTATCGCCTACCGCTTCGGTTTAAGTTTTTCTTCCAGTTTCTCCAACAGGAAAAACGCATAGGATTCAGTGAGCCTTTCAGCGTCCTGAATCGGTATACCCCCATACAAAACCAGGTTGGACACTAAGGTCTGATAGCTTTTCAATCCCCACCTGTGGAATGAAGTCGGTAGCCCGAAAGGGCACCCACAGACGGGTATACGCACCCTCTGTGGACTCCTTTTTATCCTGGTTTGGGCATTTGTGCGGCGGGAGACGAAGACGCATTTCGCCTTTATCGATGTAGCACGGTAAACCATGTTCGAGCTTTTCATGAGCCAGTCGGATGTGTGCCGCCAGCTTCATAAATTCAGTATCAATGGCCATCCGTTTGATCGTTTCATAACGACGCTCAGCCTGCTCTTCACGAGTACCGCTAACATCGTTATAAAGTTCACACTGATAAGCGAATTCCCAAAAACGCAAATCAACGATCGCTTCTTTGAATTCCGCGTCGTCTTCAGGTGGCAATGCTGCACGGCGCATCTCCAGCATTTCCATTGCCCAACCATCAAGCGGCACGATACGCCATTGATAAGGCACGCCCTCTACAGACACCTCAATATCGTCAATGAACGGTTCCACTTCCAGGACCTGGATATCTTCAGCCAGAGCATTCATATCGCAATCGTAATAATGCTCTTTACCGCAATGTTTACAGGTGTAGGTGAATGTCTCGACCGGTGTTTCACGGGAGCCAGTAAATATCCACCATAACGCGGTAATCCGGTCCTGCGCCGTCCATGTCAGGGGATCATATTTCGCGGGTTCAGCCAGCAAGGCTTTTAAATACGCCGTTGTCTGTTGTTCTTGTTCCTCCGGTGTTATCGAGTTGAAACGCATCGCATCAGCAATATTTGGCTGACGGAACTGGATCAATTCAGTTGGCCGCGATGGTAGCGGGAAAAGAGGTAAAAGCATCCTTGCTCCTTAATTCAAAGAGAAAAACTAAAGCCCAGAAGGGAAGCTAAAGAACTTGAGGATTGGTTAAACGTGCTGTGCAATGCGAAGGTCATTGGGAATGACTTAAATTCCGTAACCTGATCCCGCGCATAGGTGACATCGCCGGTAGTGACCGGGAATACCGTCATCTCATTTTCCAGTTTGGTTAAACCGGAGGACAGCAACCGATAAATACGCACATTGAGCAAATATTTAGACGGTATATTCCCGGTACCGTCCGGATTGATCACCCGACCTTTTGCCGTCTTAAACCAGTCCAAAACGAGGCCATCAACGGTATCCCTGACCATCATTGTTATCTGCCCAGGCGAACGCTCCGTTGGCTGAAGGATATTCCCTCCGCCGATTTTAATCGTTTCATATTCGATGCTGTAATCGTGGTAGGTAATATCTTTGGCAAAGAAATCTGCCCCCTCCAGTCCATCAACTTCGACAGAGAACTGCCATCCTTGCGCGAACAGCATTTTGTTCATGATGATTGACGTCAGCTTACCAACTTCCCGCTCACCAACGCCGGAGCCAAATAATGTCGTCGTTAATGCCGAAGATACATAAGACTTTACTGAAGCAACATTAAGCCCCATATCAGCCCCCTCACTTCAACATGGATGAGAAAAGAACAATTCCCGGGATAATTGCCCTTGTTGCGCTCATTTTCTCTTCCAGATCCAGCTTTCGCTGATACAGCGTGTTCTCGTCGGATAAATTACTGGCATCGAGTTTCCCCGCGATAGATATTCTTCGCAGGCGATCAGTGTTAGGTATCGCGATTAGCACTTCCAGATAGTCAGATAGTAACCCAATGATTTCAGGTGGCACATCCCCATTATCCAGATCCATATCACGCAAATTAGCCAGATATGACACATTCAGTGGGTATACCGCTCGATGGGTATCTTCAAGCTCGATATTCCCATCGTAAACATCAGAGTAGACAAGATCGCCGGTGTGATCTGTAACCGATACGAGCGCAAGAAAATCAACTGGGCAAGCAAGTGATTTACTGGCGTGATCGGTGAAGCGTATCCGCTTGATGTGTCCCGCCCTATCCTGGTAGGTTCCCAATGCTTTTCTTAGCAGGGATTCCAGTAAGGCAGGTTCATCCGCAATCAAAGGTGTGAAGCGGGTTTTGACGTCTTCTAGTAATTGTCGTGGTGTCATTGAAACCTCGTAGAATCTGGTTTGTTAACCGATTCTACGAGTTGTCATTTGTTACCGGTCAGTCTACACATTTGAGATGCTGTGTTAAAAAACTCAAGTGCTTCAGGTAGCACATCGTCATCAACACCCAGCCCCAAGATGCGGGGATAAAATTCAAGCCTTAAGAGGCTTTGTGTATGTTCGTGTAATCCATCCAGTAATAAACTCGTCCCCTGATTTAACCTGCACGAAAAGCCATTGGCGATCTTTTTTATCTAAAATAGCAACAATTGTGTTTTTGCCAATGCATTCAATCACTTCACTATTTAAAGAAGGACTGACATGTAATCTTACGTTATCACCAGTTATAAACCTAAAACCATTGAGATCTTCCCACTTAATTTCTGTGTTTTCTTTAATTAATTTTTGTTTTGATATTGGTGCATCCTCATATAGGGATACAGAATATGATTCTGTCTTGTGTATTTGCGATAAGATTTGTTCTTTTGCATAATCAGCAATAGCGCCAAGCACCACTTCTGTTAAAAGCCACATAATAATAAACTGAAGCGGGTGAGGGAGCGACTTAAATGAATCAATGAACGTCGAACTGGATTTATTTAATCCTTTGTCTTGAACATCACTTTCGTTGTGAGATGTTTCAATAGCACCTTCGACATAAGCCTGTGCAATTGATGAAAGACTTTGCTCCATTATTTGATGTAATGAAGCCTTTTGCGCTAGGGTATATTGTTTTAATGATTCTTTTATTTCATTGTTTAAATCTATCTTATGACTTACATTTTGTCGCAATTCATTAAGTATTGCTTGCATGTTATTTAAACCAGCTTGCTTATTAAGCATCTCGAACTGGTTTCGTAACGGCATAGCAATTTCTGCCTGTTTCCTTAGCATTTGAATGTATTTATTGGCATCACGCGGGAAAAAAGCCAGAGCCTGTTTCTGTAAAATATCAATATGTTTACGATACTCGTTGCCTATTTCTGCCAAATTCGGTCTATGCGAAAACTGTTTTAGAATAGAATCACTAATTAAGGCTTGTGTACTCAACTTTGCAAGTTGTTCTTGAGCATGGCGCGATATTCTTAACTGTTTGTGTAAGATTGCCATATGTTCTTTATACGATGGAATGATTGCGTTTTTTTGCAGTTCTGCCAACTGTCTAACCAAATTATTAGAAGCATATTCTGATTTTAATAAATCACTTGCCGATGTATATCCTGGCATTTTGATTTTACTTAAATTATCACGCCAAGTAATATTTGAATCTCTATTATAGAGATCGCTTACTGAGCCAAGTGCAAGTTTTTTAATATCCTTCACTTTATTCACCGTTATCTTGCTTTAAACATCCATCATTTTTAGCTTCCTTGTAAATACTTGAAATTCCATCAAGAGAGAATGATGTAATTCGACGCGATCCGATATATACATCCATGTTTTTTTCTTTTGTGGCTGACGCTGACTTCCAAAAAGAATACCATTCCCTACGATTTGGAGCAGTGTTTTGCGTACCAATATTAAAGCTATCCGGACCAACAATTAAGGTAATTACATCAGCTTTACGAGAAATTGTGTCGCGTGTAGAAAAATCAGCATTCTCTTTCCCTCCACTTACATACAAATTTCTTCCAGCGATATGATCTTCGGAACCTTCCCTTGCTCCAGCATCACAAGAAAAGTTAATTGTATAACCATCGTCATTGGTTGCAGAGATTTCTCTCCACCCTTGCTCACCTCCTACCGTCCAAACGGTAGAACCTGCCACTGCTGATAATGGCAGAAAAGAGGACATTAATAAAAAGCTATACAATGACTTATACAATTTCATATTTTTATCCTTTTGAATTTAGATATTATAGGCATAGTCCATATTGTTAGGTCCACTATGCCCAGAGAATTTAATATTATTCATTAAATTATGGAGCTACACCCGGCCCCCTGGCTCGTTCTTCAAGCGTACCCTGCACGTTTTGATGGCGCATTCCCGGGGCGTTTCTGATTGAATCAATGCCATTTCTTCCAACGTCTTCTTTATTAACGGCATTGCTCGCCACCAGTACGCCCCAGCTAGGGATAGCAAAATCAGGAGCGGTTTCGCATGCCTTTACCATATAATCGAAAGTGCTTCGATTGATCTCATTTGCATCGGGGTTTAATAGGCGAGAATATTGATATTTAGCATTTTCGTTGGTTGCGACTTTATACAGTTCTTGCTGCACCATCGCTTCAGAAAGTTTAAGGCGTTTCATATCTGATAGTAACTTCTTGCGCATGGATTCGTCTTGACTGACAGCAAAGCCGTAAACGTGCCCAAGGTATTTCGTGTAGTCGGTACAAATCGCCTTTACACTTGATGCTGCATTAACAGTCCCAGCCATAAATAATAACGATAGTAATAGTTTTCTCATTATAAACTCACCTGCCTTATCACCCATTTAGGGTACATATTTTCGCCTTTAAAAAAAAGAGGTTATTAGATCCAACTGTGTATTTATTAAGCAGATAATGCTCTAATAAATTTGTATTTTTAAGTCACGAATGCTATCTTTTCGCATCATATTGACCTTTTAATCGTTCAGGCTTATAGTTCCGCCGTCGTAGCAAATTCTGCGACCGGGTTTAGCAGCCTGAATGATTGTGCGGACAGCCGCAGATATCCGATATTGCGGTATTTTTGTGTCCGTAAAACCGCGTTACGCCCAAATTATGGTGGGGCGTGATGGGGAGGCTTCGGCCTGCTGGTTTCACAATCGCCAGTCTGCTAACCCCGTCACGTCCTGCCACCTGTTTAGCAGCGGGTAGCAGGTTGTTAAACCTGATTGTGAGGCCGTAACTATGGTTAATGCCAATCCTTGCGCACGCCCAGAATTCATCTGGCGTTTCTATTCCTGTAAAAAACACCACTATCACTTCGTTATCGCAGCAACTGAAGACGAAGCACGCTCTCAATTGCCTGATGGCCCCTGCATTTTTACTGCCCGTTTTTCAACTAACTCGCGCAATTCACTTAGTTACTGGAGCCTCCCCTTCTCTGCCGACGTTCAGGGGGGTTTATGAAAAAACCTCTCGTCACCCGTAATGACATAGCCGAAGCGATCGCCCTGCATACTGCCTGTATACCGACACGGGAGATCCCCGGCGCAATTGCCAACTATTTCATGATAACCAGGCGTTTTTATACCCGAACAGATAAGGCTGTGATCAACAGGCTACTGATAGCCGAGATCAGGGATTATTTGATTGAACAAGGACGTCTACGTTACGCAACGGTGGCAGCAGAAATGAGAAAGGAGGCACATAGAATGACCAGTAATAATTTGAATGTTAAAAAACCAGCACCTGTTGCTTCAGCAACGCCAGCACCAGCCGTGAATGTCATCCCCACCACCGGAGACACAATCGACAGCCTGACACTGTTAAAGATGGTCAATGAGGCACGGAAATTATGTAGCGAAAAACCAGTTCGCAACAATGATTTCATTGCCAGAGTTAAGGATGAGCTTGATGGGGAGGGTTACGAAATCTTCGTAACCCCTATGGATAAGAAAAAAGGTGGAGCGGATCAGGTAGTTATAGTAATGACATACAAACAAGCCCTGCGCGTTGCTGCTCGCGAATCGAAAGCGGTCCGCCGTTCGCTGATCGACAAACTGGAAGAATTGCAGCAGGCAAACTCCCCTACCCCATCGATCCCCCAAACATTACCGGAAGCACTGCGCCTGGCTGCCGAGTTAGCAGAACAGAAAATGCAGCTGGAACAACAGCTGGTGGCCGCAGCCCCTAAAGTCGATTTTGCCGACCGGGTATCAGTGGCTAATGGAATCCTGATCGGGAACTTTGCAAAGGTCGTTGGACTGAAGCAAAACGCCCTTTTCTCATGGTTGCGCCAGAACGGCATTCTCATGGCTTTTGGTGCGCGCAAAAACGTACCGCGCCAACAGTACATCAACGCCGGGTATTTCACGGTGAAAGAAGTGGTGCTGGATGATGAAAATGGCTACCAGATACGGCTGACGCCCCAATTAACGGGTAAAGGCCAGCAGTGGTTGACTCGCAAGCTACTTGATGCTGGTTTGTTAAAACCAGTAGCAATAGGTTAACAAAAGAAAAAACCTGCCAGCGAACTGGCAGGTTTCTGAGCAGTTCGACCAACCCGATCTGGATCGAGTTAGAAAAATTTGCTCTAATAAATTTCGTTTTCTAAGTGCAAAGAATCACCATTTCGAGCTGGTGATTGAAGGTTGATGCAAATTTGGAGAAAAAATGCAACAAACATTCAATGCGGATATGAATATATCAAACCTTCATCAAAATGTCGATCCTTCAACCACTCTACCTGTTATTTGTGGTGTTGAAATTACGACCGACCGCGCTGGCCGTTACAACCTTAATGCTCTACACAGAGCGAGCGGACTCGGTGCCCATAAAGCGCCAGCTCAATGGCTAAGAACGCTGTCAGCCAAACAGCTCATTGAAGAGCTTGAAAAAGAAACTATGCAGAATTGCATAGTTTCGTTCGAAGGTCGTGGCGGCGGCACTTTTGCCCATGAATTGCTCGCTGTGGAGTACGCAGGTTGGATTTCTCCCGCGTTTCGGCTGAAGGTAAACCAGACATTTATCGACTATCGAGCCGGAAGATTACAACCAGCTATTCCGCAGAGTCTCCCTGAAGCACTCCGTTTGGCAGCCGACCTGGCAGAGCAAAAGCAACGCCTGGAGCAAAAAATGCTTATGGATGCCCCTAAAGTCGAATTCGCCGAACGCGTTGCTACCGCCAGCGGGGTTCTAATCGGCAACTATGCCAAAGTGCTCGGCCTGGGCCAAAACTATCTCTTCACCTGGTTGCGTGATAACGGAATTCTGATCGCAACCGGTGAACGCAGGAACGTCCCCAAACAAGAATACATATCCCGTGGGTATTTCACCCTTAAAGAAACCGTGATCGATACAAGCAATGGAAGCAGGATTTCTTTCACGACTCGTATAACCGGCAAAGGTCAGCAGTGGCTTATGAAGCGATTGCTTGATGCTGGTGTGCTGGTGCCTATCGCGGCGACGCGCTAACAGACGTAGTAAGAACCACCAGCATTGTAATGCTGGCTAAAGTCACTTTCCTGAGCTGTATAACGATGAGCGATTTTACTTTTTCTGGCTATGAATTGGCCTGCTTTGTAACACACTCCGGTCTATCCCGTAGCGCCGGGCATATCCTGTCGCAATGTGCAAATCTCGCGGCAACAACCAGTGAATACTTCATTCACAAGCCTCACCGCCTGATCGCGGCAGAAACTGGTTATAGCCAATCAACCGTCGTTCGTGCATTCCGTGAAGCTGTAAACAAAGGAATCCTGTCTGTAGAGATTGTTATCGGCGATCACCGTGAACGCCGCGCTAACCTGTACCGGTTTACACCATCCTTTTTGGCCTTCGCACAACAAGCTAAAAACGCGCTGACTGAAAGCAAATTAAAGATCTCTTCAGCCGCAACCAAGGTTAAAGCTGTTCTCGCTAAGACATTGGCTTTATTTGATTTTTTATCCACACCCCCATGTCAAAATGATACCCCCTCCCCCTGTCAGGATGACGTGGCAATAAAGAATAAGAAGTCACAAGTTAAAAAAACAAAAAGATCAGTTTCCGGCGGTGCCGGAACGACCAGACTCAAAAAATTGACTTCATGGATCGCTGAGGCAAAAGCAAAGGCTGACAATCTGCGGTTATCCAAAAAACGCGCTCAAAAACATGAGTTCAAGCAGAAAGTAGAGGCGGCTGCGCGGAAATATGCTTACCTGAAGAACAAGCGTTCGCCTGATATTGGCGGGATATCAAACTTCGATAACCTACCGCATTGCATGACGGTAAACGAAGCTCTTAATGCGGTTTTAGCCAAAAATAAAGATAACGAACAATGGGGTATACCGGCGGGATTCAGAGGGTGATAGATTGCTCTAATCTGGAGTCACCTGGCGTTTTCAGTTTGAGGTCGGAGATGCAATCTGATTTTTTACAGTTAGCGATCGCTTTTGCAGGATATGTTTGCATTGGCTTCTGTGTATACATGATCAGCCGAAAAATACTTGTCGATATCGACCGCAAAGAACGAGCAGAGGAAATCTTAGTATGGATTTTCTTTGGCGCGGTCTGGCCATTAGGGATCATGTTTGCTGCAACATTTCTTCTGATGTGGATATTCACCCTTCCAGGTGATTTCTATAGAAAAAAAGCCAGACATTGATACACCCGCTGCGGGTGCTTGAGGCTATCTGCTTCAGGCATTACCCGACAAGCAGATAGAAAAAAGCCCCAGATAACATTACGCGTCCTGCAAGACGCTTAACATTAATCTGAGGCCATATCTATGCTTAGCATACGTAGATTAGCCCTCTCCCCTTTTAAGGAGCAAGGAATTTTTTACTGCTATGCCGCCTTTCCAGTTATGGATTCAGCGACAAGAACAACCCCATGCTTACTTCGATCTGGGTGTTCACTCCATATCTCGGATTCAGGAATACTTTCCCCGTCATAGCAAACACGTTCGCCGTCAAACGGGTAATACTGAGCGGCATCGGTGTCGAGGATAAACACTTTTAGCTCGGAAGAGCGACGGGCGATGTGTTGCCAAAGAGCTTTTCCACCTTCGTATTGCTCATTATCACTGAGCAAAACAACACCAGCTTTTGAGGCTACGGTTTCGTAAACAAAAGTAGCTAAACCGACATCCCGGACGGTTCCATCAACCACGATACCTTCAATCTGGGCAACATCGCTATCCTCCCAGAACTTCCTTACCAGTACGCCTTCAAGCTGCGGGCGACGTTGAAGTTCAAGAGTAGCGACAACCTTATGGCGCATATCACCATCGATAACAGAAGGCGCAGCCTCTATTACAGCTGCAAATGGGGTTTTGGAATCCCATATAACCTGGTAAAGCACACCCTGGATGGTAACTCCGTCCAGGATCGAAAATCGACGAGCGACAGTACCCGGGGAGTACGACATTGGAATCACAGCCATTTTAGAGTCCCCCTTTAACAGTACAGGCACAAACATCTACCTCAATAATTGTAGTTTATTAGAACATTAATAATCTAACATAAAACTCCAGACAATGTTATCGATGCATTTTTATATAAAAAGGTTATAAAAAAAGCTCCCGAAGGAGCTTTAAAATACAAGGGATGACTCTTAATCCCACTCAATCCAGTTGTAGACGATACGAAGTGACGGGCGCACAGCGGCAGTCACATCTTCGGTACTAAAGTCGATTGCATCACTGTAGATTTTGCAGTCCAACATTTCAATTGTTGTAGCAGCTTTTGTCACAGCGTTAACCCCGGAAGATTTGGATTCAGGGGTAGCAGCCATCGTGATATCAACATAGTCCTTCGCCGCAATGCGATCCTTAATGAACTGAAGAATATCGCCTTCGATAGTCTCCACGCACTGGACCTGGATTTCCCCAGAGTTTCGAATTGGTCCGTGCTGGTTGAACTTCACACCATTCGGACCATAGTCCTCCACATCCTCGCGGGTCATTTCAGGAATTTGCGACGTGCGAACCAGTACACTGATATCTTCATAGCCTGCAAAAGTGAGCTGGAATTCAGACGATACCAGACGTTCGCCTTTAGCCGCGTTGGCAGTATAGCGGCCCTTAATAAATTTACGGTTTCCCTTAGTGTTATTGTGCCCCATATAAAATCCTTTTACTGGAACGCCCGAACAATATCGGAACTGTTATATATCGAAGAACCGGTCAACTGGAGGTTGACGGTGTTTTTCAGGAAATGCCCATTGCTGTCCCTGGGCGCATCGAGATCGAAACTTATGTCCTGGATAGCGACATCAATGATGTTGATCCGGCGACCAATGTTTAGCGTCACCCGCTCCGGGATTCGACCACCAATACTGGCGTCTTTAAGTTCCGGGCTAATCATTGCTGACAACGCGGCGATAGCACCTGAAACTTCCGTATATGGGTTAAACAAAGCAATGAAAATTACTGGCAGCGTGAACGTCGGCGGAGTTCCCCCCTCCCAAACCATTAAGCTGTTCCAACGGGCAACTGACGTTGTTTCAGTACCAACCTGCGCAAAACCACTGAAGGCACCAGCAACAGAACCCATAGACATACCAGTAAACGGCGCTTCCCAATTCTGGGCCAGATTCATTGCCGCCCCCTGGCTGATATATCCGGTAACCTGGTACTGAGAGTTCGTTAAAGTAACTTTCAGAAATGGCGATACACCGTCAGCCTGGCTGTAAACCCCAAAAGGTATAGGTGCCATTCAAGTTAAAGGCCGGAGTTCTCCGGCCTCCTCCTTTAGCCGAGGCGCTTACGGCGCAGTTTCATTGACTTTTTGCGGGCCAGTTTTGCCGCGCCGGTCTGGGCTTTACGACGCGCTTTTTTCAGCGCCGATTTTTGAGCCGCAGTCAGACGTTTTTTACGCAGACGTTTACGGATGAGTTTGATCTCGCCGTTACGAACAACCTTCTTAAATGCTTCAGTCAGCATTTCATCAGAAGTGCCAGCAACAACAAACGCCGCTTCAAGTTCGTCGCGGTCGTCGCTATCCAAACCAGCGATAGCGGAACCAACATCAGCAGCTGCGTCGTCGTCTTCATCGTCGGCCAATGCTTCGATCAGGTCATCATCTACACCGCATGCTGCGAGGAAGTCAGCAACATTTGCCCATGCTTCGTTATAGGCATCGTCCTGTTCTTCTGTAACTTCGGTATCGTCGTCGTCAGAGATACCAGCAATAGCCTGAACGAAACCATCAAGGGAGTCGAAAGTCAGATCACCGCTATCAGCCCAGGCGAAAACGGCATCGGCCGCATTACTCAACGCATTCTGCATAGCACTTCGATTTGCAGCTTCCAGAATCATCTTGTGCGCCTGTTCGACGGTCCATTCTTTACCTTCTTTCCCTTCCAGGATTTGCTCAGGTGCCGGGTCAGATTGAACGTTCTCGTTAATCTGTGCCGCCGGTTCCGGATTATTATTAATCACCGGTTCGGTTGGCGGTTGGGCACTTGCACGGGCAGATTCCATTAACTGCACCGGATCAGCGTTCAAAGCGAAACGGGACAATTCATTCCCCAAAAATGCCCCTGATTGAAAAAAGTTTTTGCTCATTGTATTCCCTTACTTAATAAGCAGCGGTACGCCCTGGATACGACGGGCTACACCTGTCGGGCAGCAGGCCCAGACCACTTCCCATTTATCGAATTCCGCCTGCGTAACTTTCAGCACATACGGTTCTGTACCGTCAGCATCCGGATCACGCGGAGCCACCAGAGCGCCAGAGGCGACAAAGCGATCTAAAAGTTTGGTCATCCCTTTAGTCAGGCCAGACTCAGTAATGCCGTCCGGGTTATGCTTCATCTGTCGGGCTAGCTGGACAAAGAAACGGCTGATTGCGTTCATCAAGGATGGTACGTGCTGGAAATGCAGATAGTTGTCCTGCGTGCAGCAAGTTAAAGCATCATCGATGATCATCTGGCCAGAGGTGCCTACAGATACTTTATTGAGACGCCCCTTAACCATAGCTTCTTCGTCCGGGGTGTCTTCCGGATACAGCGGCTGAAGTGATGCTCGAGCAATGACGGCACGTTCTTCACCAGCCGGTGAGTAATGCCAACCGCCGACATCGGAGTTTTTCTTAACGCCACGAGCTTTCGCCGCATACGCCGCGCCAGACAGACCGAAGACCACACGGGATTGGGTCCATTTGTCTTTGCAGGAGAACGGAAAGTGATAGACAGCACAGCTTACATAATCGGTACCAAGTAAACCGGTATCTTCAACAGCAGAGATCGCTTCCGTGTACGTCAATGTCGGTTTGACATCAAAGAAGCCATCAATCAGGCGATCAGAACAGATATTACCTAACGCGGTGATCGCCGCATTGTCATAGCAACCCAGGCCGAGAACAGCGGTGTACATGTACGGCGCATTGTTCAGCACTTTCACCGCACGCAGGTAAGCAGCAGTTGAGATTTTCGACTGATCGCCGTTGGTACCGCCAGTGAACGCCAGCGATTTTTTATTTGTTACTTTCGCGGTAGAAATCAGCTCTTCATTAACAACCGCGCGCAGATATTTAGAACGGGCTTCCAGAGCCGTAGGCAGATAACACAAGCGGCCCATGTCATCTTTCGCTTCTTCCGCCAAAGATACAATATGTGTCTCCAGGGTCGTAACCACACCGAGCGAAGTCGTCTGGGTCAGTTTCAGGAGGAAGCGTTCATTACCTGCGCTGTCCGCAGCTGCCGTTTCGATGGTTAACTCACGCGTAGGTGAAACGCATGGGTCGCCGTCATCAACGTAGATCGCAAAGGCTTCGCCGCTATCAAGTTCAATTTCAGAACCGTATGGCAACGCGCTGTAAGCCGGTTCGCCTGATTCATCGAACATAATAATCGGGAACTTCGCATCATCCGGAACAGCACGAACAACATAACCAGACGTTTGCTGAATAGCTTCGTACACATGACGAATTGGTTCGAACTGTGAGCCGGAAGACGGCTTCAGCGGTTCGCCGAGAACATCTTCGTAATTAGACTCAGTAACAGCGAGAACAGTAAACGGCTTGCCACGCGCAAATACGCCAATACCAGCCCATAAGCTGCTATTTAATGCAACACCGGTAGATAACGTCGCATCGGCATTGATCGGGCTAACCGCTACGCCGGATGCATTACCTAATGACTGTTGAATTGAATATTGAGACATAACTTTCCCTGTTATGCGCCCCGCGCGGGGGCGCTATGTTAAACGGAGAGCTTCCCCTGATTACTCAGAGTCACCAGCATCAATCGTGTTACCGGTCAGGAAGTTAATTCCGCCATTTTTTGCCATAGTCAGAGTTACACGGGTGAAGTAGTCAGCACCGTTGCGTGGATGCATATCGTTGATAGCAGAACCCCACAGAGTGGTTCGGTTGACCAGTGCCGGGGTGGTCGGATGCTGGAATGGGATAGCCGGGACCGCATCACCAGTCACGAAGCCTGCCTTGCCCGGATTTTCATCACGGACGTAGCACAGCACATCCATCGGGCTGAACTGGATACCTTCGGCGGTCAGGTTCGTGCAAATACCTTCAGGTACTTCGTACACCTTCACGTTACCGAACAGGGTGCCGATGAAGTGAACGTACGGAGTCTGGGTATATTCTTCAGCTGGCTGGAAGAAATCCTTCGGAAGCTGTTTGAAGAAAGATGCAGCATCAGCACCAGCAAACATCCCCATCGCACCAGAAGATTTAACGCGCTCAATAATGTCGCGATATACAGTCTGGAATTTGCCGCGAATGATGGTTGCCCATACATCAAAGGACTGGTTAACCGGCAGAGCGATGTCAAAGGAGTCGGTCGCAAGAGTACGCCAGATCATGATGCGAAGACGCAGCATATCCTGTTCATGAGACAGGTATTCCTTCAGGGTGCGGAACTGTAGGGACCCCAGGTCCAGACCAAACTCACGCTGTGCTTCATACGCCGCCTGTACCGTGTGCTCAGCCGCGATGACGAACTGGCTTGGGAACAGGGTGTAACTCTTCATTTCGTGGTTGATAAGTGGGATCAGCTCAGGAGCTGCTTCAATATTGATCTCCGCCTCAATGGCGATCTCTGTACCTTTATCCGGCGCTTTGGAGAACGACAGGGCAATCTGACCAATGTTGTAGTTCAGAGAGCAGGTAACAGTAATTTGTTCGCCAGCTTTGTTATTGAATGTGTGAAGCAGAGTACCGGAGCCGTTATCAACAACAGACTTAATGCGGTTAACGTAGATATTTGTACGGCCTTTGCGGATCGGGACATTCTGGCCTTCAAAGTCTTCCATCTTGAAGGTTGCGGTTTTGCTGGTGCCATCGGAACTTGCCACCAACACATAGCGGCGGCGCAGTTGGCTATACACACCAACAGATTGCATATCCAGAACATCACCCGAAGCATAAGAACCAAAAGAGGAACCCGCTACGTTAAAGATTTCATAGATTTCGGACTTGTCACGCGTAACTGGAATGAAGGTACACGCATCAGCGGTAGCTGCCCCCAACTGAACAGGCAGGATCATCGCGAGGAATAAAGGCAGACGCATAACACCGTCAGAAACGCTCATCATCTCTGCTGCGACGGATTCCAGCATCGCTTTATTGGTGGCATCCATGCTATTGCGGGTGGACTCAATCAGGCAGTTTTCCAGAGTCTGGTGGCAGGAGGCCAGAATTTCCGGACGCGGCATAGATTTATGTGCTGCGGCGTAGTCAGCCAGTGCACTTGCCCACGCTGTAGCGATTTGAGCAGTGGCATTATCAGAGATACCTGCAAAAATCGGGTCTTTGCGTGCAGCTTCAAGGATAGATGCGGCACGTGCGGCATCATCTTTGATGAATTGGTTATCAGTACCGAACTGTGCTGTACTTGCCCAGCCAAGAACGGCTTTAGAGCGTTTTGCGATATCTGCAATACGATTCTGGTATTCGCGTAAGTTACTCAAGTTACTCTTCCTTAAACACAAGGCACTTGTGTGAATCCCTTTTCGGAAGAGATTTTATTGAAAGTCACTTGTTGACTTTCTCACGAAAAGTAATTTTTTAAATTTTTTATGCGGGGAAGTGGACGGTGAAAGCAGGCGTTAAATCGTGGGAATTTCAGTCTGAAATTTTTCTAAAAAATATATTCAAATCATAATATTAGAAATGAAATTGGCGCGGGACATTTTAGGAAGGGGAGGGGCTAACACCACCTCCCACCAGCAGGTTTATTTTCCTGCGGACATTTTCTCAATGATTTTTTTTATTGCTTCGTCAATTTCAGTTTGCACTTCAGACGGGAGTCGGGAGAACTCGTAGGCGACTACCCGTTTTTTCGGATCGGTCTTCTTTCGTGCGTACTGGCGTCGGTCAGAGAAATCTCGCAGCTTCTCTACCACTACAGATTTAACCGGCGCAGGTTTCAGGCTTTTGCTTTCCGCTTTGAAGATAGCCAGTATCTTCGCTTTATCCTCTTTCGCGCCCTCAGTCTCTGCAATTCGCTCGCGCACCGTATCAACCAGTTCTCCAATCGGTACGTTTTTAGCGTTAGCATCTTCGGAGATCTGGAGCAGCAACTGATAATCAGGCAGGGCGAGATCGCTGGCAACAGGGAAGACAGCAATCATCTCATCCGGCACCGCCGCAGCCTGGAAAGCTCGCGTCACTTTAGCCTTTGAGATGTTCTCAGCGCGGGCGATCTCTTCTTTGGTCATGCTCTTACCGTACATAACCTCAAAGCGTTTACCCAGCTCGCGCAGAGTGTGTTCGCGAGCTGTCTGGATATCAATGGCCAGCTGGCGGGCATCCGCCAAGCTGATCTCATCTTTTGTCACCAGAATCTCAAATTTCGTTTCATTGAAGATACACGCAGCGCGGCGGCGTGATCCGTCCAATACCTCAATGCGCTCCCCAACCATACGACCGATAGCCGGGAAGAACTGTTGCAATTTAATGGTGCGGGAAATATCGCTTACCGACTCAGGAGTAAGCAGAGACTGATCGCGGCCGTTAACTGCCGGGTCAACGAACGTGCGCGACTCAATCTCACCACTAAGCACAACGGTAAGCAAAAATTTAGCCTGGCGGCCAGATTTTAGGGTAAAGGTTTTGGTGCCTTCACTGCCTTCAAGCATGCGAGCAAACTCGGAGCTATTCTTGCCCAGCACTCGTCCACGGGAAACTATTTTCTTCATGCCGACTCACCCCTTACAAACTCAATCCGATCAAACACAGCCTTAGTGAAACGCTCGGCCTCGGTTCGTGCCTTCTTCAGTGCCTCAGCACTGCCTGGATATGATTGCGGGTTGGCACTGATTACGGTGTCGAAAGACTCGCCGCATCGCTCGAAGCCATCCAGGCGAGGCAGAGAAGAGTCCAGAATGTTGCTGGCGTAAACCTCGCGCGCAAGGCTGTGTGATGTCTCGTGATCACGCTTGCCGGTCATCTTCGACATAAAACCAATGCTGGCGCTTAAACGCGGCTCTACGCCTTCCTCCTCCAGTTGCTCCAGCATTTCTGGCAGACGGGTGAGATATTTCAGAGTTGAGTGGAAGTCAACCTGGGCTGGTGGGGTAGGGGTAAGCAACAGATCGCTTGCCGCCAGACCGTTAAGCAGGAACGGATCCAAGTGCGGACCGGTATCGATAAAGATAAAGTCATAATCATCAGCAACACGATCAATGATATTGCGTCGAAGGATTTCGTACTGATTTTGTCCAGGAAGATGCTCTTCAACCAGCTCTTTCCATTGGCTGGCAACAAAGCCATCGTCGATAGAGGCTGGAATCACGTCTACGCCGGGAACGATGGTCGGACGAATCACCTCTTTGCGTAGCGTCTCCGCGTCCAGGTCGTTCAGCATCGCCTGCGCGGCTGTTTCCAGAATGGATCCAATACTGTGAGTATGGTCGAGGAACATTGTGCTGGATGCCTGCGGGTCAAGGTCAATAACCAGAATGCGCAGATCGTGACGCAGTAAATCCTGATGCACACGCAGCGCGTGCGCCAGCGTGACTGTGGAAACCGTTTTAGATACGCCACCTTTCAGGTTTACGACAAAAATAACGTAAGGCGATTTGTGAATGTCGCGATATTTGGGAATCTTGCGGTGGGCATAGATATCAATGACGTTCTGGATAGTGAGCGCGTACTGTTCAACGTTACCGACCTGTTTCTTGTTGAACTGGTACCCATCATCTTCCATCTCTTTGATGGCCTGCTCCACAATGCGGCGGCTCAGCTTCGGCAACTTTGCCACAGCGTTACGAGTAAACGTCTGATAATACTCGGTCTGATTGAACTCTTTGCGCTGATCTTCGATATCCTGGCTCATGGCCTTCAGCAATGCGCTTGCACGAAGAGCTATGGTGCCGACACCGCCGTAATCGCGTTTCATCATCATCTCCTTATCGTTTCGTATAAGTGAATTGTACGTGTGATTCTGTTACGTGCAACTTTTTTTGATATGTGCGTTATTTATTGCACGTTATGCGGTAGCGAAGAGTCTATTCGATGTGTGCTGGAGGGATGATGAAGACCCAGAATGTGCGATAGAGGGAAGTCGCATTGAATTATGTGTTGTGGAGGGATCGCAGGTATCAAATATGTGCGCTGAAGGGAAAGGCAGAGGATTAGATGTGCGCTGGAGGGAAAACCGGATGGTTAGATGTGTGCTGGAGGGAAAGTCTGGACAAACTGTGGGGCGCCGCCCTCCAGCGCACACCAAAAACAGGAAAATGGGTAGGTATTCCCGGCAGCGCACATTTTTCAAATGCAGCTGCCCTCCAGCACACACTTATTCGGGAAGTTTCAGCTTTGGATTGCGAGAATGGACGATTACAAAACTTTCCCGGCCTTTCTTCTCAATTGAACAGTCGAGATAGCCGATTGTTTTAAGCTGTTCTATCGCTTTCTTAATGATACGGTTTTGTTCGCCAACGGCTGACTGCAAAGCCAGGCGCTCGCGGATTCGCGCGAACGATAGCGGCAACGGGTTCTGCGGAAGGCTTTCAATGAAGGTGTAAATAGCTTGCGCAGCTTCTTTCTTCGGAAGGGCACGCAAGGCGTGGTGCTGCAACAGGACGCGATAATCAAGCTGGAACAGCTCCCACAGCTTCGAGTCGGCTTCCAGCTCGATCAGATCGAGGTCAGCATCGAAACGTCCGACCTTCAACAGACCAGTCTGGTAGCCACCTTTAGCATCTTTACCGCGCTTAAAAGCGATACCCTTGTTACGCAAGCGGCCAAGTGATTCATGAATGGTTAAACGCAGTTTCGCATCCAGACGTTTTGAGGGGAAACCACAGGCTTTAGCGAATTCCTGAAACGATAACTGGATGGTGTTTGAGGACAAGCCGTATTTGCTGAACGCGTAGATAACACCGATCCACGTTTTGAAATCAGTATCCATATCGAGTCGAGGACCGGTGATTTTAATGTCATCGTAACCTTCGGCTTTAGCTATCTCCAACTGAGAAAACGCTTTGGTGGCATCAATCTCTTTACTTTCTCCTTTGCTCTTTGATGGCTTCGGCACGAATACCCCCAAACGCATCAACGCTACAGGCTGCACAGTGTTGTTTGAATTAACTGTTAGTTCTTTTGCCTTACTCTCAATGTCTGCGTAAAGAATATCGGAGATAAAAGATTGATTCATATTAGCTTTTCCAGAATTATGTGGATAGTTTTTATAAGTGATGATAACTACCCATGCTTTCCCGTCAGCACACATCCTATATCCCGCCAGCACACATTAGCAACCCGTCAGCACACATTTTTTTCCCTCCAGCGCACATCGTTTTCCCTCCAGCACACATCGCGAAAGGCTTCTAAGCCAGACGTGGCGCGGCCTGCAACGATCAGGGATCTATATGGATCTAATTAGGATCTGTATGGGTCTAATTATTGGATCTATCCAGTGGATAATGTGGATAAGTGAAAAACCGGCCAACGTAGCCGGTTGGAAGGGAGTCGTATTATTCTACGCTTTCAATGAGAAGGCCATGTTCATAGCATTTAAGCTCATCGCCCTCGTACAAGAACTGGTATCCAATACCACCATATTCAGGCACATTAGGGAATAACTCATCACTCACTGAAGAACAAATCACACCAATGCAGCGATCAACACCTTCTCGTTCTTCAGTGCTGAAGAAATCCTCTTCAGTAAGCACTTGAGTACATTGCTCATCAGCATAAGTTGGAAATACATGCTCAATACAATCTGGATGTTTTAAACCAAGCTGATCGGCAAGTTCGAAAGCATGACGGAATTGTTCAGATCCTGGCTTGCCAACAGTGATTTGCTCAATTTTGTAGATTGAAGTCGCTTTGTTGATAGTTTGCTTTACTGTTACTTTATCAGACATAAAAATCCCTTTTAGTTACCGCTGATAGCGCGGTTGTAATCATTAACGTTGCGATTCTTCCTGTTAATCCCCATCAGCATCGTTTCTGTATCGAGGATATACGCTGGCAGATCATCAAAATATTCACTGCTAAACTCCGGCATCCTGCACATAAATGCACTTTTGGGGACAGGGTGGTTAACCTTTGTCGGCGTCGGCGTTAAATTCGCTGATCGACTCCCGGAGCAACCGCTGAGTGTCAGCAGGAATGCGCTGGCGAACATTACCCGCCGCAACCAGTTGTTTCTGAACTTCTGCTTTTCGTTCCATTTGCCTGTCAGCATACTTGGCTTGTTCTGATTCATTTTTCACTTCCTGGCTGTGAAAATGTTGATCTGCTTTGTTCATCGTCTCAATGGTCTGGTTAAGATCCATTATTGACTTATCACGCTCCTTAACAGCCTGATCAAGACTGCCAATTTTCTCCAAGGCTTGCTTTAGCTGATAACGTTCCCATGCAAACCCAGCACCAACAAGTGCGCAAATCAGAACAAGAACACCAGTAGCAGCAAGTTTCTCCTTCAAAGACAAAGCTGTTTTTAACGTAGAAAAGAATGACATGTCTTCCTCCTGAAGAAAAATTATCTGTGAAGTCCTTTGTTACTGTGCTGCCTTATTTAATTCATCAAGAACAGAATCAGGAACCAAAGCTGCGACTGCGCTGGCTGTGCTGGCCTTATTTGCTGATGCTTCTGCCAGCGCGGTACCGATAGCATGGTTATAAGCAGTTATGGCTACGCTGGCGCTTTCCTTCGCTCGTTCATACTGCTGTTGCAATGCTGCTACCGGTACTGTTGTCTGGTCGAAAAAAGCACCAAATTGTTCAGTTGCTTCCTTCAGTGCTTCAACTTGTTGTTCTGTCAGTGATGGTGGGGGAGTGACTGCGCCACCACCGGAATCAGAGCCTGACGAGCTGCCTGAGCCTGCGTTAAGGGTCTGGTTAATGTCCCCCATAGCAGCGATTAAACTCGACGTATTAAGCGTATTTACAGCGTCCTCAAGCGATTTCGTTGTAGTCGCGTCGCCAATGGCAATAGAGATCGGCAGTTCTGAAACTTCTCGCTCATTAGCACGACAGTAAACATCCCAACCAATATCGAGTTGAAGGAGCATTGACAGATCAGCATAACCAGCCAACAGGTCAGCGTGCTGAGTTGCCAGCCCTCCAATATTCGTTAAACCGGTTGCGGTTGTTCTGATCGTTGAAACATAGCTGGTAATAGTGTCGGGATAGACAATTGTATCCAGAATTAATCCGGTCAATTCTTCTGCAAGCAGTTTTGCCGTGTTAGCACTGTTTCGTGCCGATGTTATGGCACCAGGTGTTTTCATCCCACCGGCGGCGGCCAATTTCTTATATGCGGATAACTGGTAGTCTTTTTCCAGCATGATATCTCCTAACTTACCTGAACCAGACCGTCTCCGGCTGCAACGGTAGAGCCGCATGAAACAGGATCACCAACGCATACGATCCCTTTCCCGTTGACGGTAAACCATGCCCTGGTTGATATAGCTTGCCCGCCGTGCGTGCTGTTCCCATCGGTATGTTGTGCATATTGCTTACCATCAACTAACACTTCGACTCCGTTGACTTTAAGTAGTGGTTCGCTCTCTACGGGAGGCCTGGATGGGAATCCTCCGTGCCCCGAACAAATGCTGTCTTTTGTTGCAATACTCGCCACGTCACCACCAATGATTTGCTCTAAGTTTTGTTATTTTAACTTAGGTTTATTGTGGCATGAGTGTCATTGTTTTGAGTTTAATTGCTCTAATAAATATTGTTTTTTGTGTCGTGTTTTCGGTACCATTCAGGCATCGCCCTTCAATGGGCATTAGTTAGGAGTCGTCAGATGCAGATGGAGCTAATAAGCCGCAAGGAGTTCGATAGTCGGGTAACTAGCGGTGAACTCGACAACTTGCAGGCTATCAAGGTGAAAGAAGGCTTTTGCCTCATTGGGAATCAGAGCGGAACAAATCGCGTTTTTATGCTTCGCCGTACGGATCTGAAGCCATTTGTCTGGAAGAACGAAATTGGTCCCAGCTCATACGCTCAAACGAGGGGGTGCCATAACCTGACCTTCTTCTACAAAGACGAGCTTTCTGTGGTTGATATTCAAGGGTTACAACATGTTTAAGCACTGGAAAAACATTTCAATTTATAAAGTTTCACGTGAGACGGATCTGACCGACTTAGAAGATAAAAATAAAATGATCTCATTCACTCCATGCGGTAGTCAGGATATGTCCAAGTTCGGTTTTGTATCGCCATTTGGTGATAATTCCGAAGTGATCGCAATGCATGGAAATGGCTTTATCCTTGTTGAAGCAAAGCGCGAAACAAAAATTCTTCCCGCGCCGGTTATCCAGCGAGCCATTCAAGAGAAAATTGAAAAACTTGAGCAAGAACAATCGCGTAAACTGAAGAAAACAGAGAAGGACTCCCTGAAAGACGAAGTTCTGCATTCTCTTCTGCCACGGGCTTTTTCAAAGTTTTCTGTTATCCAGGCGATCTACGACGGTTCAACTAAACGTATCTATATCAATGCCAGCGCGCGGCAGGCAGAGGATATGCTCGCGCTTATGCGTAAGTCTCTGGGTTCTCTTCCTGTTGTGCCCCTAAGTGTTGAAAATCCCATTGAGTTAACGCTGACCGACTGGGTACGTGATGGTAGTGCTCCACAGGGATTTCAAATGGGGGATGCGGCAGAACTTAAGGCTGTGCTTGAGGATGGCGGTATCGCCCGAGTGAAAAAGCAGGATTTGGGAAGCGATGAAATTTCCACACACCTGGAAGCTGGCAAGCTCGTCACTAAGTTGGCACTCGACTGGCAGAACCGCATTAAATTTACACTGGACCATAACTTCAGCCTTACCAGCGTCAAATTTGCGGATGAATTGCTTGAGCAGAACTCTGATATTGATAGTGAAGATGTTGCGCAGCGACTGGATGCAGATTTCTTCCTGTTAACCAGTGAAATTTCATGCTTGGTTGATGCTCTGGTAAATGCCCTGGGCGGAGAGGCTAAGCAGTGAGAGAGCTGTGCTATGGATCTGTTTGCAGTGGAATTGAAGCCGCGAGTATTGCCTGGGAACCGTTGGGTATGCGTCCGGCGTGGTTTGCTGAAATCGAGCCTTTTCCATCAGCCGTTCTTGCGCACCGCTGGCCCCATGTCGCCAACCTTGGCGACATGACAAAACTTGCCAAAAAAGTCCTGGCTGGGGAAATCGAATCCCCTGATGTGCTCGTCGGGGGAACACCTTGTCAGGCATTCAGTATCGCAGGATTACGTGGTGGGCTTGATGATGAGCGTGGCGCGCTAACTTTAAAGTATGTGGAGCTTGCAAATGCAATTGACGACAAACGGGCTGAGTCATTTCTCAAACCAGCCGTTATCGTCTGGGAAAATGTCCCAGGAGTCTTGTCATCGGCAGATAACGCCTTCGGATGTTTCCTTGCCGGATTGGCTGGAGAAAATGCGCCATTCGAACCTGGTGATCGACCTGAATCACGAAAAAGTAACGCGTTCTGGCGGTGGGATGCCAAAACCGGTAGCCATGCTCCAAAGTGGCCGCAGTGTGGTTGTATTTATGGACCGCAGCGAAAAGTGGCCTGGAGAATCCTTGATGCCCAATACTTCGGAGTGGCACAACGACGCCGACGCGTGTTTGTTGTCGCAAGTGCTAGAACAGACATCGATCCCGCAACGGTACTTTTTGAGTTCGAAGGCGTGCGCCGGGATATTGCGCCGAGCCGAAGCGAGGGGGCGAAAGCTGCCGGGAATGCTGGAAATGGCATTAAAAGCGGGAGCCATTGGGATAGCTCAGTAAATCCTCACCCGACACTTAACCAGTCACACAATACTGGCGGGATCGGCGCAAGTAACCAGGAGATTTTTGCGCAGAGAGGAAGTGGGCTTGTTGGTGTTTATCGAATGGTTGCATTTGGTGAGTATGCTGATGATGAGACAGCTTCCACTGTCAAGGCCAGAGATTTTAAAGATGCTACCGATTTAGCTGTTTTCAGTAGTACAGGCGCTGGTGTTTGGCGTAAAGGAGCTGGCACTCTTCGCGCCAGACCACAAGAAAGCCACGAACATCTGGCAGTTATGGCTGTTCATGGAACACAAGATCCTGATGTTAATTGTGAATTGGCACATACTATTGGTCGTAACCACGGACAAGAAAACGCAGTAGTAGCTTTTTCCAGCAAAGATTACGGACAAGATGTTGCTATTGAATGTGCCCCGACTTTACGAGCTGGTAACTCTGTTAATAGTAATCAAAATACGGGATGCCCACCAGCTATAGCTTATGGGATACCTGGTAACTGGATTGGGCGGTCGCCTGAAAATGGCGGCAATGCAACTGAACCAATGTTGAATTTATCCCCATGTCTTACGACGACAGATAAACATGGCGTCGCCTATGCATTATTTGCACCTCATGTGATTAACGTGCGCAGGCTTACACCTATCGAATGTGAACGCCTACAAGGTTTTCCTGACGGGCATACGCTGATCCCTACAGGAAAGCGTAAAAAAGTCACTTCTGATGAACTGACATACCTTCGCAATCACTATCCTGATTTAAGCGAAGAAGAGGCCGCGATGCTCGCTGCTGACGGACCGCGTTACAAAGCGATCGGCAATAGTATGGCGATACCAGTAATGCGCTGGATTGGCGATCGGATTACTAAGGCTGCATGTCGGCAAAAAGAAGGGAGCGAAACAAAAGAGCGAAAAGTTAAACCAGCGGTAGAATTCGAACGATCCATATTCAAATGGGCTGGTGGAAAATTTGGTGTTCTGGAACAAATCTTTCGCTATTTGCCAGAAGGGAAGCGCCTGATTGAACCTTTCGTTGGTGGCGGAGCTGTCTTCATGAATGCCGGATACCAGGAAAATCTGCTAAATGATGTGAATGCTGACCTGATTAACTTTTACAAGACTCTACAACGCGAGGCGCATTCACTTATCACACTGGCACATCGGTTTTTCCAGGACTACAACACACAGGAAGGATACCTGGCAGTACGGAATGCGTTTAACAAACAAGTCTATGATGATTTACATCGCGCAGCGGCGTTTTTGTTCCTGAACCGACATTGTTTTAACGGATTGACGCGTTACAACCAGGCCGGTGAGTTCAATGTCGGTTATGGGAAGTATAAAACTCCGTATTTTCCACTACAGGAGATGGAAGCCTTTCTTGGTGCGGAAGGGCGATCTGAGTTTGTATGTGGTGATTTTGCTGGAGTGATTGAAGCTGCCGGAGAAGGAGATGTCATTTTTTGCGATCCGCCGTATGAACCGCTTCCCAATACTGAGGGGTTCACGAACTATTCCGGTCATGACTTTAAGTTTGAAGAGCAAAAACGCCTGGTGTCTCTGTTGACGGATGCTCATCGCAGAGGTGCAAAGGTTCTCATTACTAACAGTGGCGCGCCAAACATCAGAGAGCTTTATCAGGACAGCGGCTTCAGAGTGGAATCTCTTTTTGCCAGACGTTCTGTGTCTTGCAAAGGGGACACACGAGGTGTTGCTTGTGATGTTATTGGTGTATTGCTCTAATAAATTTATTAGAGTAATATTGTTTCAATGAAACGGGATTTATAAAGCGGATTGAGTTATTACCCGCGATAGGCGCGGCGGTAAGCATGGCTGGGTTACTCCGCCCACATGGCCACCGAGTTGCCAGGTTGACCATGCACCTAAGTGGCGACACCGAAATGCCTAACGATCTGTTCATCCAGTTTGCCCATCTTCGGGTGGGCGTTTTTTCAGGGTTTTCGTCATGGTTAGCGACTTTGCGGCGGTTTATAAACTGACCATTAAAGTAAATGCAAACGATGATCTGATGATGGTAGCGGCCTAAGAAGCCTGACGCCACGGGGTATGAGTCGTCCCCCGTCAAAAAATCGACCGCAGAGTGTCCCCGTCTGTGTATTAGGGAACGGGGAGGCATAACAGGCAAGGGCGCTGGTTCGATTAACCAGATGAGCGAGAAGGGGCCATCTCTTTGGTCAGCGTCCTTACCTGTTACGTCCTTTTTCATTCAGCGTAACAGCCATTGCTTAATGGCATCCTGGGATAATTTCTTGTAACGGGTATATCCCGTCATGCTGAAGGCGCTAATCACGCTGGAAGCCAGGGTTATGCATCCCCTGTTACCGAATTTCAGCCAGGGCGCGGGCGCCGAAAAGCATACGGAGGTGGAAGCCCTCGCCGGAGACGTACCCGGCAAGTGATGGTGTAGCTCAGCGGTTAGAGCGGTTGACTGTTAATCAACGGGTCGATGGTTCAAATCCATCCTCCATCGCCAATGCCGGTTTAGCTCAGTTGGTAGAACGCCTGCCTTGTAAGCAGGATGTCAGCGGTTCGAGTCCGTTAACCGGCACCAACACAACAGGTAAGGGTATTTTGCGACGTCGGAGATCGCTGTGCTTGGCAGAGGGTTCGAATCCCTACGAAGTACCCTTACCGTTGTGATGAAGTGCAGCTCTTAGAAGCAACCAGAAGATAAGCATCTGGCTTCACAACATAAACCGCAGGAACGACCAATAAACGGTAGTCCGTATGGAGAACACCCCGTTGAGGAAGAGGCCTGGCCGGAACCGTAACCGGCACTACAACGTTGAGAACACTGGCGTAACGGGGTCATATCCCAATCTACGAATAAATGTTGCGTTGCAGCGTGACAACCAGTGTTCTCAACATTGTGGTGAATGCACAGGCTGATGTGCCGCAACTACAGTAGTGCGCGCTTTGCGGGGCTTGCTACAACCCTGTGTCGGAGTTCAGCACCGACCATCACAGTTTGATTCTCTGGCATGAGCATAACGCTGAAATAAGTCCAGTCTGGTGCGGTCTGATCACCCGCCGTTAGCTCCATGAAACGGAGTACGCAACAGGTAAGAGCATTCTCCTGTAACGGGTTCATATCCCAATCTACAGGTCCACCAAGAATGCTCTTTCCGTTGCGGTGAATGCGGCTAAGCGCACGCGGGGAAATGGTTATATCAGTCCATTCATTTCTCCTTGTTTCCCCGTCCACGGTAGATAACCAGCCAAAGGACACCGGGAGGCACCCGGCACCGCAACCTTATTTCCCAACCAGTAATGAGGTTAATAAATGCTCGGCATTCTCAAAAAGAAATTCCGCAAAGCGGCTGGCGGAGTCAAGAAGATGGAAAACCGTGATGCGGTGGAAGCGACCGTCTGGGGCGCATATTCCATTGCATACTCTGACGGCACCTGCGATGCGAAAGAAATTGCAGTATTGGAAAAAACCATTGCAGCACTTCCTGCCTTTGCGCCGTTCTCCGGTGAAATTGCCCAGATGAGCGCCAATATTCGCGCTCAATATGAAGCCTCGCCGCGCCGAGCTAATGCCCAGGCTTTACGTGAGCTGGCTGATGTGTCCGGGACTAATGATGCGGTAGATGTTCTGTGCCTATGCATTGATATTGCTGACCAGGATGGCATTGGGGCAGAAGAGCAGGAGCAATTGAAGAAAATTGCCCAGGCTCTTCAATTGCCACTGGAACAGTATATCTGATGGTTATAAAAGCACGTCTAATTCTGGCTTTGGTTTTTCTCGTGCTATCTGTGCTGGTGGATTTCACCAGCACAGTCCTGTCGGTTTTATCCGACGGTGCGTTGGTAGCAGTAGCTGTAACATTGGTATGGCCGATATTTAAAACAGCTTCGAAGGATCAGTGATGGGCTTCTGGGATTTTGCTGACAAGTATCCAATTGTTCTCATTATCATTGTTGCCATAGTTGTAGGCGGCATTGTTAGCGCCATTGAAGCACTTAGTAAACAGTAATCCGGCCCTTTAGCTCAGTGGTTAGAGCTGGCGACTCATAATCGCACGGTCACCGGTTCAAGTCCGGTAGGGGCCACCACATTTGGTTGTAACACGGCGTCTGGCACATGCGTCGTTAGCGGTCTGGTGACGTTAAAGGGGGAACCTTGCCCCTAGCTCAGGCAACGAACCAGGTAGCCGGAATGTGCAAGCCCCGTTCATAGCGTCGGACTGCGGATTCACCATCCTGGCGATTCGGTGTGACAGCCGGGAAGAGTCCGGCGAATTAATCCTGATTTTCTGGTGATGACTCATATCGTTAGGAGTGATTTGAGTATGCCGATTATATCTGACATTCAGCACGCCTTGGAGGAGTGCTAATGTCTGCATCCCCTCTTGAATCCATGCCAAATTCACTTAGTGCAGAACAAGCTGTACTTGGTGGCTTAATGCTTGATAACTACCGCTGGGATGAAGTTGCAGATCGTGTAGTCGCTGATGATTTTTATACCAGTGCTCATCGTGAAATTTTCAGTGAGATGGAGAGGTTATTAAGTCATGGCAAACCGATTGATTTGATAACGCTTGCTGAAGCACTTGAACAGAACGGTAAATTAGAACGTGCAGGTGGTTTTGCGTACCTTGCGGAGATGTCAAAGAACACGCCCAGCGCGGCAAATATTTGTGCTTATGCGGATATCGTTCGTGAACGCGCGGTTGTTCGCGAAATGATTTCCGTCGCAAATGAAATAGCCGAAGCTGGATATGCGCAGGATGGCCGGGGCAGCAATGAATTGCTGGATATGGCCGAGCGCCGCGTTTTTGAAATAGCTGAAAAACGACAAAAGAGCGGGAGTGGACCAAAAGACATCGCCAGCGTTCTTGATGCGACGGTATCTCGCATCGAAGAGTTGTTTCAGCGACCGCATGATGGTGTAACGGGGATTGATACCGGGTTTACCGATCTCAATAAGAAGACGGCTGGGCTTCAGCCGTCCGATCTCATTATTGTCGCCGCCCGCCCGTCTATGGGGAAGACCACATTTGCGATGAATCTTGTCGAAAATGCCGCAGTCCGTAGCGATAAGCCCGTATTGGTTTTTAGCCTTGAGATGCCGAGCCACCAGCTGGTGATGCGCTCACTGGCCTCTCTTGCACGCGTTGATCAGACTCGTATTAGAACGGGGCAACTTAACGACGAGGATTGGGCGCGTGTTTCTGGCGCAATGGGGATTCTGTTGGACAAGCAGAATATTTTTATTGATGACTCAAGCGCCCTGACGCCTACAGAGCTACGTTCCCGCGCTCGTCGTGTTTATAAAGAAAATGGTGGATTGAGCATGATTATGATCGACTACCTGCAACTTATGCGTGTCCCCGAGCTGCAAGATAACCGAACGCTGGAAATTGCCGAGATTTCTCGCTCACTGAAGGCGTTAGCGAAGGAATTACAAGTACCGGTGGTGGCATTGTCACAACTTAATCGATCGCTTGAACAGCGTGCGGACAAACGACCGGTAAATTCAGATTTGCGCGAATCAGGAGCAATTGAACAGGACGCAGACCTGATCATGTTTCTGTATCGCGACGAGGTTTATCACCCGGATAGCGAAATGAAGGGCATTGCCGAGGTGATTATTGGTAAGCAACGAAATGGCCCAATTGGCACGGTGAGATTGGCTTTTAACGGCCAGTATTCACGATTTGATAACTATGCTGGTGCTGACTGGCAAGAGGATTATTAATGCAATGGAACGAGGAAAAGCCGATGAACATCCTGATCATTGGGCGAAAATTTGAAGCCATCAGTGATGTGAAAACATATACGGAAATGTGGGCTTATAACCTGGCCTGCGCCTTTAGTGAGGCAGGGGTAACATTGCAATACCATCGTCCATATTCCCCTGGCGTCGAAAGCCCGGAGGATTATGTTGAAGCTGTGTTGACCGCTGCGCTCTCGTGTTCTGCGAAAGCCATTTTAGCGCCAGGATTGCGGTATTTTACTACGGTGCCCAGGGAAATAGGTGTGCAACTGCGTCGTCGATTCACTGGATGGGTAGCTCAGGTATACGACGGTTCTATGCTGGATTCGGCACCAGTTGATATTACTTTTACTGTCCGCGATGATACCTGGCGGTACCTGGATAATCCCGGCAGGTTAGAGCGTCATAATCGCTTTAACAAACATGTTGGATGGGCAGCGAATCAGGAGCTGTTCCATCTGGAAACCAAAACAGACGATGTTCTGCGTATTTTTGTAGACCACGCTGCATTTGATGTTAGTGGGTTTGATCACTCCTTAAGTATCCTTATGAACCTTCAGCGTCTGACTGTTCCGTATGAGGCCAGAACGTTGACCGATGACGGATTGGTTACCATTGATCCGGGGAATATTTCGGTAACTCCATACAGACGGACGCCGGTACCAGCAACCGAATTTGCAGCTGAATTGCGTAAGAGTGACGTTTTTATCGTTACGCATCCCGAAAGCCTTGGATTAACTGTTCTTGAGGCGGCAATGTGTGGGGCGTTGATATTAACGCCGCCCGATTGCCTTCCGCCAGATCGCCTGGCTTTGGTGAACCATATGGTTATCAAGTCGCGGATTGATTGGGATGAGGTTATTGCTCGCGTTGATCGCGTGAAAAATGCTGAAAAGGTCCAGTGTCACACCTGGTCGGCAATCGCGGAAAAGATGCTTGGGACGTTTATCACGCAGAAACCGTCGTGCGGTAACGGATAAAAACATTGTACCCGTGGTAACAGTAAAGCCCGATCGCCGGGCTTTTCTTAAGCCTTATCAACAGAGACTTGAGCGGCTTTTATGGATAGATTCCCGCTGGCCTCTATCGCCATACTTCCCCCCGCCTTCAGGGCGACATCCGCGCCTGACTTTATATCGAGATTTCCTGCGGAAGAGATGAATGCCGGACCTTGAGAAATGGCATACAACTCCCCGGCCTCGTTGAATCCTATTGTTGTTCCACTTTTCAAGTGCGTAACGGCCCAGGCTCCGCCCGCCGTCCGGACCTCCATTAGTCCGTTCCGCGACGAAATAAAGTCTTTTTTGGCGCTGGTTGATGGTTGTGCTGGTGCACCTTCGACTTCAGGCGGTACATATCCTTCACCTTGTCCTGACGCTTCAGGCGGCACATTGGGAGCGCCACCGGATGCATCCTGTGCATAACCGATTATTAATGGCCATCGTGAATCCCCATTGTAGGGGAACTCTACCCATACTTTATCGCCGGGCAGAAATGGTGAAAACGTGTTTGCATTGGACAATATAGCTTCTGCCCACGGCAATGAGGCATCTGGTAACCCATCCATCATGCCGACAACGCGTATTTGTGTACGCATCAGACCTTTAGGGTCATCGACGCTTACCACTACAGCCCGATACTTCCCTGTCAAACTACCCATTCACCACTCCTAACTGTGCACGGCTGACAAAACGAAAGCGGTCTTCGAAATGAGTCACGGACATCACTATCATTTTGTCAGGGATAGATTCATCGAGTTCTCCGTCACCTGCCGTGTTATGCACGACAATTTTCAGCGTCGTACCCGGAGTTAGCGCGGCATTTCCTTCCACCAGCATATCGAGGCGGGGGAGAATGAATTTGTTGTAGTTCGCCAGCGCGGTAGGATCGGGATTGCTCGTAAATTTAATAGGGTCTTCCTGGTTACCTGAGTAAACCACGCCTTTGGTCATGTCATAACTGGCCATTCTGTAATTGTGTCGGCGCTGGTATTCATAATCGGCATTCAGGATGTTGAACTGACTAATTGTAAATCCGGATGTGTTGGGATTGGCGGACTCATAAGTAAGCGATGGAGCGGCGTTTGCCATTTTTTCCATACTTTTAAAATTGATCGTCCCCCGGGATGCCCAGCACATAGAACCGGTATCCCGGGCTATCTCCTGCAATACCTTGGTCGGTTTTTCTCCAACATTTAGGTGGTATGTGGATGTCTTTCTGAATGAATCAGCACTTACCTTCAGACCAGGGGCAAGAGTGGAAACTACGGCTGATGGGGGCTTATCAACAAAATACTGTGCGCTGGTGGACGGAACTTTCAATAACCGCACCGGGTTGCTAAACGCGTAAATCAGTACGGTATCGTCCTTGCGCGGCGCTTTAAGAACGAAGAACTCTTCCGAGAACAGGATGCCGCCATGACCTTCCGGATCACCAAGTGAAACTGTCAGTATTGTCCCAAATTTCACCCCCAGCTTATTGACCACGTAAGCCGTTGAATCCCTGACCATGAGCATAAGCTGGGGACCAGATAGCTCCCCAGGTTCGACATAGGTACATCCTACGATCATTTCGCGAGGGATTTCGTTCTGCCCAATTGAAACAGATTGCAGGAATAGCTGAGTGCGCTTTGAATCAGTTTCCGGGGCTGTGGTGGTCTTTGTGGCCATCTCATTCCTCCAGAATTTTCGCTTTTACCGTTATGGTGCCGGTGGTTTGCTGCATATAAGCCAGGATAGGAAGCTCCGCCACAACGGTGAGGTTCAATCCAACCGCGAACAGCCTGTTATCGGCGGTGCCGGTGGTCAGATCCTGAAATGCGATTGATTTTTGCCCTTCGATGTAACAGGTAACCGGTATCTCATAACCGCCGACATTGGCAATGTGAGTGAAAGATGCCTGCCCGAGGCTGGCATACATTCGTAGCCAGAATGCTAATGCAGTTGTAACCATCCCAAGAGATTCCTTCTCGTCACTGGCGATCCATAGCGAATATTCCAGTGAGAAAGGGATAGTCGATACCAGGGCTTCAATCTCATCATTTTCATTGGTGACATGCCCTTCATCGTAATTATCCCGGCACAGTTCACCTTCATAAACTGAAAACGCGGGAGAACGAGACAGATTCACAAGCGGCATTGCCAGCTTATTTACCGGAACAGAAGAGGCTGTATCTTTACGCCCGGCGCGATCGGCTTCAAATGATGACAACCACTCCTTCACATCACTAAAAGTGCCGAGCGTTATGCGATCTCTTGGGGTGCGTTTCAGGAACTCCCTGAATGACTGGTTAGTGCGATCATTAAAGCTGACAACTTGTGAGTCGAACGCTTCGTTTAAAGCCTGTGCGAGCGCCGAATCAATGCCATCAATAGTGGCAAATTCCAGCTTACCGGTTGGAGTAAGACCTTTTTTCTTAAAGATGGCCAGTAGCCATTCCTGATTATTCAGAATCACCGATGAAATTCCCTTCAAAGGCGCGTGAAGGCACGCAATAAAACAAACTGCCTACCCTGGCAGTGCCGTAATTGAATATTTTATGGATGTACCAGAAGCGGCGAATGGTTGTGCCGTCTGACAGCTGTTCCAGCCATTCGAGCATAGAACCCACTGGCACATTAACGGCGGCTAACCGAAGGATTAAAGCACTGTCGCTAATCCCTGTATTATCACTGCCGTCGTATAGCGCGTAGAAGGCGTCCATCTCATCCGGGCAGTCGAGGGCCGTTATCAGTTCTGGATCCTGATAGTCATATATGCGTTGGTTCGGTTCTATTATTTCCGATGCCGTTTCAGGTGCATTTTTGTCTCTGTAAGGTATTGCGCGATACAGAACTGCATCGAATGAGTCAGGGTCTAGCTTGATTGCTTTGAGCCAGTCCATCCGCACAAGGTTATTAAAAACTGCATGACCTTGATAACGGTGGCGCACACCAGAATCACTAAGCAGGCCGTGATCCAGATTGGGAAGGTGATTGTCCTCCACAGGATCAACAATATTACCAACGTTAACACCATCGGTTTCGATTTCAGCATCAATATCTTCCTCTTCAATCAGTTCAGAACCTTCGCCTGGAATATCCGGATCCGATTCGGTGTCCGGGAGGTTATCACCAGTCACTTGTTGTGATGGTTCTGTGTCCTCAAACATGTCATCAAAGAAACCAGCCATCGATTATCCTTTCCGTTTACGGGCTTCGTTAATTTGTGTCTCAAGAATGTTTCGCGCCTGCGCGGTGGCAGCGGCCTTGTCCATTCCCTGACTCATGAAAAACTTTATGAGGTTGTTCGCCTGCGTTTGCAGGGCTTTTTTGAGAGCGTCGGCTTCAGCGCGAGCCTGGGCTTCCCTCACCCGCGAGGCTTTTAGTTCGGCATTCTTCCTGTTTGCCGTGGTGCGAGCTTTTTTTAACAACCGGCGAACGTTGTCCGTGGCGCTATCTTTGGCGCGTAGTTTTTTGCCTAATGCATCCTGAGATTTCAGATATAACTCATACTCACGCGCCGCTTTAGCCTGATCCGTCGTTGTTGTCCGGTTGAGCGCGAGCGATTTAGCCAGTTCGCCTTTGAAATAGGTTGTTGTCTTCCGCTTGTCATCGCCGAAGGCCACCTGTTCAGCTGCTTTTTCCAGGGCAATAATGATGGCCTTGTGCCATGTGGGAGACTGAAAACGCGTCATAGCGTGCAAAACATGTTTGCAAGCCACACCAGTCAGATCAGGGTTGCGGATTTTGGGGAATGCATACTCTTTTGGCGGCGCGACAGCATAGTTACCAGCCGTGGCCATATAACGATACCAGTATTGATGGCGTCCACAATCACAGTCGAAAGATACCCGGCCCTTGCAGAGATCGGCAGCGATTCGGGCTTTTTTCGCACCGTCTTCAGCAATTTCCTCAACGGCTTTATCCCATTCCTCAAATCGAATTCTGACACGGTGATGCTGGTGGATCGACTCATCCGAGGCATTAACAGATATCAATGCAAGGTTGTGTTTTAGCCCGAGGAATGTCGCGGCTTTGATCCCTGTGCCATCAGAAACTTTGTTGTTAGCGCGTTTTATATCAATGCTGGTGGACTGCGCCACCAGCTGAGCATAGGTAATGCCGGGTACCGTGCTCTTGAATTTGGTTTTATGAGCCTGCCTTGAGGTGTTGAAACTGCGTATATCTTCGGGCGTAAAGTAGGTGCCATCTTTCTTTTTCCCAAGGCTGAGGAATGCCTCAAGTTCGCGGTTACGCATCCCCATAATCCTTGGGGTGAGTGTACGCCGCGCGTTTCGCCGACTCTGACGCTGCTGTTTACGGATAAGATCGAAGACCTTGTTAAAGTCTTTTGCACTTAATCCATCGGTCTGATAGCGACCAAGGTTGTCGCGAGCATATTCAGTTGGCATTCAATTCCCTTACGCAATGGATAATGTCCCTATTACCTGGCCGTCATATTGGAAATGGCGAATCATTTCGCGGACCCAGGTGGCAGGTGGGAGTTTTAATTTTTTGCCAACAGTCATGCCCTGAGATTCATCCTCAAGCCCAGCGGCGAGCGTCACTACCCAGCGTAGCTCTGCTATGCCCCACATACGGTAAGCCAGCAAATCCGGGCGGTATTGCTCATCGGGAAGAACGTAATAAATCGTCAGATTCTTGTCGTTCGATTCACACATAAGCATCACCTCTTTGCGTAGCTCTGCCCTGAGTATTGGATCGGCTATGTTGCGGTCGTCATACCGCGACAGAGGATATTGCCGGGTGCTTTGGGTTGTAGTGATTGATGTAGCCATAGTCAGCCTGCCAGAAATAGATGATGGTGATTCTACCGCTAGTCATTTGTTGAATATTTAACTCAATAAAAGAAAATTATTAGTGCAATTTTGGTTGTGAAATGTATCATTCTGCCCTTAAGTAGGTTCTTCACGAGGAAACAAAATTGGCAGAACGTGTTGATGATGCAGAGCTGAGCATGAATCAGTTAGAAGCTCTCAAAGACATGGCCATCGATAACATCAGAAAGCAGGCACAGGTCGTGAGTCAGGTATTTACAGGGAAGTGTCGGTACTGCAATGAACCGATTGAATCCGGCATCTATTGTGACGCTGATTGTGCGCAATGGCACAGGGAAGAGCAGGCAGCAAAACAGCGTAAATATGGCATGCGACCGGCAGAGTTTGACTGATTATGTTGCGCTTTACTGAGCAAGAGTATCTGGCTTTCAGTAAGCGCAGAAAGAAAGGATGGGCTAAGCCAAAGCCCAAAAAGGATCCGTTCTTATCACTTGCCCCGGTAAAAGAAGTTTCGCCACATGCGAAGGCGCTTGCAGCACTGGCAAAAAATCCTGATCTGCGAGTAGGAAATTGCGAGCACTACGAACAGGTTTTGATTTTTGATTACTTCGAACGCTATTACCCTGAAATTTATGAGCTGTTGCATGCAACACCTAACGGAGGGAAGCGTTCAAAAGCAACCGCCGGGAAATTGAAGGCGGAAGGGCTGAAAAAAGGTTATCCGGACATGAGTCTCGATAAAGCATGTGGCATTTATCACGGCATGCGAATTGAGCTTAAAGAACCAAATGGTAAAGCCCCGACGAAAGAGCAGATCGCCTGGATGCGCAGGCTTAGAGAGGAAGGTTACTACGTGGTTCTCGCGTATGGTGCAGAACAAGCGATTACCGCCATCCTGGAATACATAAGCCTTAAAAAGGGTGAGGCTATTGAGTATGTATTGAACGGCGATAAGTGGTTGTACGCTGCGTAAAATAATAAATTAATTAGTGCATGTGTGCTCTTTGAGATAGCGAACATTAACATCGGGAGAATAATCGTGTCATCCAAGGTTAATTATGAATCGCTGGCATCGGTCATGCCGCGTAATGAACAGGAAGCAGATGCTGTAGTGGACCCGGTAATCGCTGAAATGAATGCTCGCCTGGAGGCTGAATTTGCAGCTGAGAATGAACATACCACCCAGGGCGACTAGGACTGTTTTTTGTATCGGTAGCGGCCCATCACTCACTCGCGAGGACTGTGCTGCTATAGAAAAAACTGGCTGTTCAATCATCGCGGTTAACAATTCCTGGCAGATGTTCGATGAAATTTATGCCTTATACGCAGGTGATTTGTCATGGTGGAAGCAATACGGATCCACCATACCGGGGGGGAGATTCCGCAAAGTGACAGCCAACCTGGCGGCGGCGAAATCATTTTCGTTGGAGTACAGGCGATATTGTGGACCGGCGGAAGGGGTGAATAGCGGCGCGCAGGCTATCAGTCTGGCGGCTGAATCGGGGGCTGAAGTAGTTGTATTAGTCGGCTATGACTGTTCTCTGCAAAATGGCCTTCATTGGCATGGCGCGCACCCTCAAGCACTACGGAATCCAACGCAGGTGTCTATTTCAAAATGGCAACAGCAGTTCCTGGATACCCGCAAAAAACACGCAGATTTACATATTTTGAATGCAAGTAGGAGCAGTGCAATTCAATGTTTCCCAAGAATAAATTTAGAGGCAGTGATCGCGTTATTATCGTCGGCAGTGGCCCAAGCGCCGCAAACTTTGTTGCGCCGCGCGGAGTGCCGATTATAGCGGTCAATGGGGCCATCGACTGGCTTAACCGCGCTTCTTATTTTTTCACCCTTGATCCATCCCCAGACAATATGCGGCGCGTTGGTCGTGGGCGCCGTCGCCGTGGTGTTTATTATTGCATGGCGCTACCTGATGTTAAAGAACGTGAAGTCAGAGACGGCGTTCTGTGCTTCCGTCGTGTGGCTGAGCGCGGCACGGAGCCAAAAAATACGAATTCTCCCGAGTGGTGGGCGTGGCGCTGGTCCGCACATTTCGGTCTTTGCGAAGATGTGAATGAAATTGCCAGCGGCAATAGTGCATATGGTGCTCTGAACCTGGCTTTCCATATCGGATTCAAACATGTCGCCCTGGTGGGCGTGGACGCTACACAAGAACCACGCGTTCATTCCGGCGGCACGCCAAAAAATCTAAGTCACCTGCCTTTGTTATTCCAGTCTGCGCGTGAACAGATTGATGTTGTTTCATGCGGGAAAATGGGAGGTATTCCGCAGATGACTCTTAAAGAATGGCTGAAGAATACATGATGGCACCCACAATTTATCACCGTATCGACGGTACCAAATACAGGAATGTCTGGGTTGTTGGTGATTTGCATGGTTGCTACACCAGACTGATGTCCGAACTCCATCGTGTGGATTTTGACCCTGCGCAGGATTTACTGATATCGGTCGGCGACCTTATCGATCGCGGCACCGAAAATGTTAAATGTCTGGAGCTATTGCAGATGCCATGGTTCAGAGCGGTCATGGGCAACCATGAGCGGCTGATGATTGATGCGTTAAGCCCCGATGGCAACGTGAATAACTGGCTAATGAATGGCGGACAATGGTTCTTCATGCTCGACACTGATCAGGAAATATTAGCCAGGGCGCTGGTGGAGCTGGTAAGACGTCTGCCCTATATCATTGAGCTGAACACCGGGCGAGAAACTATTGTTATAGCCCATGCCGACTATCCGGATAATGAATATCAATTCGGTAAGGAGGTACCGCTTTTCAATGTTGTCTGGGCGCGCGAGCGTATCAGTGATTCGATGGATGATATTGGTGGCGAAATTTCGGGAGCAGATCGTTTTATCTTTGGTCATACCCCGGTGAAAAGCCCGAAGACATTCTGGAATCAGCATTATATCGACACTGGAGCCGTATTTTGCGGAAACCTGACATTGATGAAAGTGAAAGGTGATGGTGCAGCATGAAGATTGCTTTAGTTCTTCGCTCTGGTGGCGACTATAACGCTTCCGATGTGCAGTGGCTGGTTAATCAGCTGCCAAAAGGCTATGAAATTATTTGCCTGACAGACCTGAAGAGTTTACATGTGCCAGGCGTTAAGGTTGTCCCATTAATCAACCAGTGGCAAAAGTGCCGTGGCTGGTGGGCGAAAATCGAGTTGTTTCGACCGGATATAACCGATGATCTCTTCTACCTGGATTTGGACACGGTTATTGCCGGTGATATACGCCCAATTCTTGAGAATCCACCAACCAGCTTCACCATGCTTAGGGATTTTTACCATCCACAATATCGTGGCAGCGGTGCTCTGTGGATACCAAATAGTGTAAAAGCGCACATCTGGAGTGCATTCTGGCAAGATCCGGAAGGTTGGATTGCTCGTTGTGTTACTACTGAGTGCTGGGGTGATCAGGGGTTCTTGCGGAAGGTTATGGGCGATGACACACCAGCATTTCAGGATCTGTATCCGGGATGGTTTGTAAGTTACAAGGCCGATGTTGTGGAACCTGGTTCTAAATATGCAAGCGCGCGTTACTCCAGGGGGAATGGGGCATTACCAAAGGACTGCCGAATAATCTTTTTCCACGGCAAACCGCGACCTCGCGAAGTGTCAGAGGATTGGCTTCCCCTCATTAGCGCGTTTTTTGAGCAAGAATCAGAATAATATTGCTCTAATAATTCCATATTTTTAAAACGTGATGTACACTCATCACGTTTTTTATTAGAGCAATCCATAAGGTGCACTATGTGGCCATTCCGACGGAAATATCACTACTGGCTGATCGCCTTTGTTACACCGTCCGGCGATATCAGGCATGTCATCACCCGGTATCGCAACAAGAGACTCACCTTAGCCAGAATTTTACAGGCTGCCATTGGTGAGGGACTGGATACAAATTGCGTAGTCCTTCCACCTTCATACTTAGGAAAAATGACCGAAGCACAAGCTAATACGGAACTTTGAAATGAGCACTTCAGCACAAAACCAATCAATCGAAAATGTATCTATCCCTGACGTCCTGAATGCCGGTATCCCGGCCATTATTCAGAACATCCGAGCCGCGCAACGCCGCGTTAGTTGTGATGACCTCACAGCACGTTTTTTTGATAATGCGGTTCAGTCAGCTGAGATGCTTCACGCACAGCTTATTGATGTTTATAACGCAGAAGCTGATAGCCATAACGACCTGGTAGATGCAGCTGAAAATATGCAGCTGGATCTCGGTCTGAAGGGGAAAGAAATTGAAGAGCTTCAGCTGCAAATTGAGCATTTGAAACGCCAGCAACAGGACGCCATCGACGATGCGACGCATGACGCCAACCAGCGTGCTGATAATGCCGAACGTATAAGCATTGAGTTGGAAACAAAACTCAATGAAATGACTGCGATGGTTGAGCTGCGGAACTCACAGATTTCAACGCTAAAATCTCAATATAAAGAGATCATGAAACTTGATCCTTTTAACCTTGAGAAACGCTATAACAAAGCCAAAAGCGAGCGCCAGGAACTGCGTAAGCAGGTCGCCGACCTTAACCAACAGCTCAAAAAGGCCATTAAAGATGCAAGTGAGGCGCGCGTGGCATTTGCTAATAAAAAAGCAGAGGTTACCGAGCTGGTTAATGAAAATGCCAAATTTGCGACACTCAAGAAGGAAATGTATGGCATTACTGAGCGCCGTTTCCCTGCAAGTAAACTCCATCCGACGTTAGGGCAAATATCCTTCTTCCCGCGCCTCCTGGCTTATGGGATCTCATCGCCTAAAGAGTTCAATAACGAGCGCCCTTATATCGTTTCTAAGCTGGACTTTGCTTATCAGTTCTGCTGTGACATGGGCTATGCCATTGATATCCGAATCAACGAATGGTTGATGCCAAACTTCCAGCCGCTGGCCATTTTCCGCGAGTTCCAGCCGGAAGGTTGGGTAGAGTTCTTCCATGAATTGATCTGTAAAGAGATGGAAAGCCGCCGCCCGGAACTGGTCCGCCGTGTCGAGTGGGCGCAAGAGGTTATGTTGGCAGATGCAGAGCTACCGTTCGAACCGGAATTCATTGATGAACTGGCAACTAAAGGGCTGCATACGTTGTTTGATGTGGTTACCCGCCGTCATGAACAGTTGGTTGTCGAATTGGGTTTAGAGGAAACAGCGGCAAGAAGACTTCTCGATGTTTGCTATGCACGTAGCGACGCATGGGAAAAAGAGAACGGCGGCACTATTTACGTTCGCTGATAGTTACAGTGTCACTTTTAATGCTGGTGGAGTGCGTCCCACCAGCATTTTTTTCGTCCAATGAGGAGGGCATTTGAGTATTTTCAATAAACACGCACACCAGGAACGTCCGTATATCGTCATAGTCGATATTGATGGAACAATATCGGAGGCAACGGAAGACAGACTGCATTTGCTTCCGCCACCAGGTAAAGGTGCATTAACAAAGGACTGGAACGAGTTTAATCTCGCCTGTGACACTGATACTCCCATAACTCCAGTTATTGATATTGTGCGCCAGTTATTTAACGTTTACACGGTCTGGTTTGTAACCGGGCGCTGTGAGATCGCAAGGGATAAAACACGAGCTTGGCTGCGGAAGTACGTAACAAACGGGGCTGAGCCTTTGCTATCTATGCGCCCTGCCACTGATGACAGAAATGACGGCCCAGCAAAGATTGATCTCCTTAAGAAAATTGGTCTAAGTAAAATTGCGTTCGCGCTGGAAGATAAGATTGAAGTGGCGCGTGTTTTCAGGAGACACGGCGTGCTTACGTTAATGGTCAGGGAGTATGAAAATGCGCTTCTTCATCAGCAGTAATTGCTCTAATAAATCTTGATTTTTAAAGCAGGGAAAGTGAAAATAAAAACATGCCGCAAGGCGCGGCATGTATCTAATCAATCACAGGAGCTGAAAATATGAACACGGCATTCAAAATCATTATGGCCGCGATCTATTTCTGGCTGTTCTCTATCACTTTTGGCGGCATCGTCGCGCATGGGTAAGGGGGATGCATGAAAGGCGAAGTGAAAGAGCGCGGCATGATTTTCAACGATGAGATGGTCCGGGCCATCCTCGAAGGAAGGAAAACGCAGACGCGGCGGATAATGAAAAATCAGCCTGCGGAAGTTGGTCCAGAAGCACCAGTGATGGTTAGAAAAATTGGTGCAGGTTTTCAGTGGTACGGGGCTGATGGTGTAAGCAGTGTTTTCAATTGCCCCTTTGGTATCGTCGGCGATCGAATTTGGGTTCGTGAAACATGGGCGATATTAGGCAATGAGGATGGTTGCAGTGTGGACTGGAACGACAACCTTTGTCGTGGCGATGAGAAGAGCGCAGCAAGGATTTATCGGGCCAGTTGTGAGCAAAAGCCTGGTGATTACGGCTTATGGTCGATACCCGATGATGCCGACTGGAAACCTCACACTGTGAATGAAAAGTTTGATGGTGGGTGGCGTCCATCAATTCACATGCCGCGATGGGCATCACGCATTCTGTTGGAAATTACCAACGTGCGCGTTGAGCGGTTGAACGATATCAGCGAATGCGATGCAGGGGCTGAGGGCGTTCCGCCTGCTGGAAGTTTGCTTCCTGATTACCCGGGAACATTCCTTACTCCCAATGGGGACTTCGCAATGGCAAAGGTTGCGTTCCAGCGTCTGTGGGAGTCCATCTACGGCGAAGAAAGCTGGAGTGCTAATCCCTGGGTTTGGGTAATCGAGTTTGAGCGTATTCAGTAGGGCGAGCGTATGCAATCAGTTATTTGTGAGGAAGTCGGCCTGAATAAAGCATCCCCAGCAGAGTTAAGAGCAAGTCTCGAAATGGCGCATAGCCTTGCTCAAATTGGTGTCAGGTTTGTACCAATTCCAGTTGAAACAGATGAAGAATTTCACAGGTTAGCGGTATCGGCAGCACAAAAGCTGGAAATCATGGCAGCGAAAGTAGAGAAAGCTGAAGGAGCGACAAAATGAGCAAGCCAACCGACGAAGAAATAGTTCGGGTGTTGGAAGAACACGGGCGCTGTATGACTTACGTCGTGACCAACTGGCTTAGGGATAAATATCGCACACTCAAAACGGCATACGTTTTGCGTCGTCTAAAGAAACTGGAGTTCGACGGGAAAGTAAAGCGCGTTAACAGTTCTTATATAAGACAAATTTGCTGGGAGGCGACCAGTGAATAACCGCTTTTACATGATGTGCTTGCGTGAAACTGTGGGTAATAACGCTTCATTCCATTGCCATAACGGCAATGGTTACAGCTCTGATATCGATCGCGCTCATGTTTACACGCTGGAAGAAGCCCAAAAAGCCTGGAATTGTGGGCGAGATATCGATCAGCCTGTTTGTGCCGATAGTGTGGATGCAATGGCTGTGTGGCACGTTGATTGCCAGTACATCCCTACAGAAAACCTGATTGAGGCAGATTGCACTGCGTATGTGGCCTACAAAAAAGGTAGCTGGAACGGCAACGATGTTTACTGGCTTCAACACGGTGGATTGCCAACAGATGACTTCAGTAAAGCAACCATCTTTAGCGTCGCCAACAAAAACGAACCTGGAATAGTTTGGTTGCCATTTTCCATTGCTGATGCAGCAAAGCGCCGGACGTTCAATATCAATAACTTTAACCGCAGAACAATGGTTCAGGGCGCAGGTTTGGTCATGCCTGACTGGTTGAAAAAGCAAAACAGAAGAAAGAAGTCGCGAAGCGGGAAGGTGCGTTGGAATTGTCCGCATTGCGGAAAAATAACTTGGCAGTACAGCCCATATGATTTTGAAGGCTGTAGTGATTACAACTGTGAAGGATGGCGAGAATGACAATTGACTATCAGGTACTGCGTGAGGCGGCAGAAAAGGCAACACCAGACGAATGGGTCGCATTTATTTCGACGGATACTGGTACTTATGCGGTGCACACGCCCGGTGATGAACGATGTGAAGACGTTATCAAATGGACCGGCTTTGATGGACAGAAAAATGCAGAGAACAACGCTCGTCATGTTGCCGCGTTCAACCCAAAGGTTGCACTGGAGCTGCTTGGTGAAATTAAGTGCTTGGAGGACACAAATATTGATGCCACGTGCCGAATTTCAGAGCTTGAGACTAATCTCGCTGCGCTGGTGGCAGAGAACGCTGGGCTGAAACACGCAATGGCCGTAACTCTTGAGCATGTGTCGGTCACGGATGCAGGGCAGGCCGGAGTTGCTGCAATGATTATCAACGATGCCCTGCACCACAGCGAAACTCCAGCTACCGATGCTTTTCTGGCTGAAATTCGTGCGCAGGGCGTGGAGATGTTTGCGGAGTGTGCATACACACTTGAACATCATGATCACGCAGTAGCCTTCGCCGCTGAGCTTCGCAAAGGAGGCAACCAGTGAGCGAAATTAATTACCAGGCACTGCGTGAGGCGGCGGAACGTGCAATTCTAGCAATGGAACGCCTGTTAATGTTGCCAGCTGATGATGATTTGTTAAGTGAACAGGAACTTAAAGATTACGGTGTGGATATTGATGTGCTCAACGCCTTCAAATTTCTGGCCGGACCAGAAACCGTGCTGGCACTACTGGATGAAAGGGAAAGAAACCAGCAATACATCAAACGCCGTGACCAGGAGAACGAGGATATTGCGCTAACGGTAGGGAAGCTGCGCGTTGAGCTGGAAGCCGCAGAGAAGCGCATTGCAGAACTGGAAGCACGGGAAAGGAACCAGCAATACATCAAATCCCGCGACCAGGAGAACGAGGATATTGCGCTAACGGTAGGGAAGCTGCGCGTTGAGCTGGAAGCCGCAGAGAAGCGCATTGCAGAACTGGAAGCACGGGAAAGGAACCAGCAATACATCAAATCCCGCGACCAGGAGAACGAGGATATTGCGCTAACGGTAGGGAAGCTGCGCGTTGAGCTGGAAGCCGCAGAGAAGCGCATTGCAGAACTGGAAGCACGGGAAAGGAACCAGCAATACATCAAATCCCGCGACCAGGAGAACGAGGATATTGCGCTAACGGTAGGGAAGCTGCGCGTTGAGCTGGAAGCCGCAGAGAAGCGCATTGCAGAACTGGAAGCACGGGAAAGGAACCAGCAATACATCAAATCCCGCGACCAGGAGAACGAGGATATTGCGCTAACGGTAGGGAAGCTGCGCGTTGAGCTGGAAGCCGCAGAGAAGCGCATTGCAGAACTGGAAGCACGGGAAAGGAACCAGCAATACATCAAATCCCGCGACCAGGAGAACGAGGATATTGCGCTAACGGTAGGGAAGCTGCGCGTTGAGCTGGAAGCCGCAGAGAAGCGCATTGCAGAACTGGAAGCACGGGAAAGGAACCAGCAATACATCAAATCCCGCGACCAGGAGAACGAGGATATTGCGCTAACGGTAGGGAAGCTGCGCGTTGAGCTGGAAGCCGCAGAGAAGCGCATTGCAGAACTGGAAGCACGGGAAAGGAACCAGCAATACATCAAATCCCGCGACCAGGAGAACGAGGATATTGCGCTAACGGTAGGGAAGCTGCGCGTTGAGCTGGAAGCCGCAGAGAAGCGCATTGCAGAACTGGAAGCACGGGAAAGGAACCAGCAATACATCAAATCCCGCGACCAGGAGAACGAGGATATTGCGCTAACGGTAGGGAAGCTGCGCGTTGAGCTGGAAGCCGCAGAGAAGCGCATTGCAGAACTGGAAGCACGGGAAAGGAACCAGCAATACATCAAATCCCGCGACCAGGAGAACGAGGATATTGCGCTAACGGTAGGGAAGCTGCTAATCGAAAACGGCCGGCTTGTTGCCGATACGCTACGCCACTTAGCTGATAACGAAATCGACTCTGATTATTTTGCTATCACCTCAACGAATGAGAACGGTACTGAAATTGATCATGAGATGGCTATTACCGATTACGCACTGCAAGCTGCCGGAACTGTAGACGAATTGGTTGCGGCGCTGGAATCCGCAGAGAAGCGCATTGCAGAACTGGAAAGCAACGAAGTCCGTGAAGTCGGAAATCAGTTTCTTGTTGTTCGCCATCCTGGGAAAACTCCTGTCATCAAGCACTGCACTGGTGACCTGGAAGAGTTTCTGCGGAAGTTAATCGAACAAGACCCGTTAGTAACTATCGACATCATTACGCATCGCTATTACGGGATTGGCGGTCAATGGGTTCAGGATGCAGTTGAGTATCTGCATATGATGTCTGACGCTGGCATTCGCATCAAAGGAGAGTGACATGACCACTTTTACCGACAAAGAACTGATTAAAGAAATCAAAGAGCGCATAGGCAGCTTGGACGTTCGAGACAATATTGAGCGCCGTGCTTATGAAATTGCACTGGCATCGCTGGAAGCAGATCCAGTTGCTTATATTTTCAAACATCCTGCCGGGAAATTATTCTGGGCTTTAACGGATGAAAGCAATAAAGAGCAAGCGGACGTTATTCCTGTTTATGCCGCCCCTCCAGTGCCAGTAGTACCTGAAGAAAAACCAATGCCCAACCCTCTTAAAATGTACGCGGTCGATGCTGTTGCCGCTATTGCAGAGGTGAGAGGCTGGAATGCCTGCCGTGCTGCCATGCTAAACAAGGAGAAGAACAATGGATAATCGATATGAAATAGCAGAACAAAATGGCATGAGCCTAGAGTTCGCTGACTGGTTCTTTGATAACAAAAAAGATGGCTGTGGAAACGCTTGGTTCGTGATGATGGCTGCCATGTGGGAAGGCTGGAAAGGCCGGGCAGAACCGCCAGTTCCGGAAATACAGGCTGATGTCGCGCAAGCAATTGAAAAACTCAAACGGAAATTAGTGGAATGCAATCGCTATAACTACTGCGCAGATGCAGTAAAGGGCGTAGAGGATGCCTGCCACGCTGCCATGCTTCAGGGTAGCCAACCTGTAAGCCAAACTTACAAGTTGCCAGTTAATACACCTTGCCAAGATGCGCCAGCCCATATCTGGCTGCAAACAGCTGGAGTATGGCCAGAAGATGGCGAGTTAAGCGAATTAACGTGGTGCAGCCACAATCAGCACCATGATGACACGCTATATGTTCGAGCTGACCTTGTGAATGGCAACTATCCGGTAACTCCGGATGGTTGGATAAGCTGTAGTGAGCGAATGCCAGAGGATGGTCAGCACGTAATTATTTTATGTGATGGCGCATTCGTTCTTTATGCGCAATATCGAGACGGAGAGTTTTTCGATATTGTCCGCAATGGTGATGAATTTTTCGAAACACAGAGTCGCAATGTAACCGACTGGATGTCGCTACCAGAACCGCCGCAGGAGGTCGATCAATGAGCTGGCCTGAGGCATTCACCACGGTCGGAATTGCAATGGCGGTAGCACTGGTTGTGTATTCAATTTGTCGCAGGGGGTAACGATGGGAAAATTAACTTTTGTAGTCGAATTTGAGGATGGCAAAGAGCCACCTGTTAGCGCCAATCTTGATGTTGCTGGTGGCAGGCTGGTTTCGGTTCTATTTGGTGATTACCGCGACGACTTCCTTCAGCCTGAAGAGGTTGATGTAGTGCGAGAAGCATTAAACGAGCTAAGTGTTGATAACGATGATGCTCATGCGGAAATCATCAAAAAAATGGAACTGCTAACTCACTAAATTATCAATTATGGTGCTATCACCTACTGCACCGAGAGAAATTTTATAATGTCAAAAGTAAATATTTTGATTTTTTCAGCAATTGTTGGCTTTGGTTTTACTGCCGGAGTGCAGATTTATATTGCGTGGGAAAAAATCATCAACTACGCATGGAGTTGTTTTATTAAGTGAGGTAAGTATGTGGAGAGGTAATAGTCATGGCAAAAGCCAGATGATACTTACCGAATATACGTTCGACCACAAAACCAATGAATCACATTCAGTATATTTGCTTCGGCACAATAGTCGCGCAAGGAATACCGTGCTGGAGCAAAATCTGACCGTTGAAATGGATAATTTCGGGAACTTCAAGCCAACAATATCGCTTGATGATTTCCCGCGCGGGTTAAGCGAAAGAGAAGCAATGCTGAAATTAGCAGAATGGCTACAGAGATTAAGTATTGTTATTGAAGATAACTGGTCTGAACCTTAAATTCATATGATGACATTCAAACATTTTCTTGACCGCCCATTATGGGCGGCAGCCGCAGGCTATGATTTTAATTATATGGATTGCATGTCTTATACCGCCACTGCATACGACCATTCGTTCAGTCTGCTGTTTAACTCTTTAAAGATATTGCCTGAAACAGAAGTAGGAGAGCTTCATTTATGGCTATTGGGCTTTATCGCGGCTGTCGTTGGCATTGCTGTATGGCCTTTTATTTTCTGGTTGGTGGCTATTGTAGTGTGGTTTAAGTGTAAGACATACCGGAAAAAGTATTTCTTAGGCGATGGAATGACTGACATTGCCAAAATGAACATTAAAAATTGGACTAAGGAATGCGAAAAGAAATGGAAGAGGATGTCACGCAATGAAAAATAATAAGTCCTTTGATATTACCCCATTATTACATGCGGCTTGTGCCGTTTTAGCTCAGGTGCTTATGGGCACATTAACTGGCAACTGGATTTATGGAGCGATAGCAGGGATCACGTTCTTTATTGCGCGTGAACACACCCAGGCTGAATACCGATGGATAAACAAGTTCGGGAACGGTAAGCGCAGCAATATGCCCTGGTGGGGCGGTTTCGATCCACGCGTATGGGATATGGCGAGCTTGCAGGATTTTACCGTCCCTACTGTCGCCTGCCTTTGGGTTTTGGTTTTTGTGTATCTATGATGGTGAGCGATATGAGGATAACTAAAACTCGTTTATTGGACATTATCGCACGAATAGAAATGTATGGTCACGGTGCTGGATATACGGCAGATGAGGTGTTGGAGCTTGCCAAAATAGCGTTAGCAACCTGCAAGGATGGTGAAACAATAAAGCTGATTGACTTATTGGTGCAGGAGCTGCCAAAGCGTGGAGGGTGGCCTGATGATGTGCTCGATTGTCGCATGGTTAGAGAGGACGAGTATGAACCATCATATGGCCTCTTTGCTTTTGGCTCTGACCCGGCAAAAAGCCTGCGAGGACGCCATTTTTGCCTTGAGGTCAGACTCCCGATAAGTAACCTTGATCGTGAGGAATACACGGAAATAATTTCGCGCAAACAATACGAAGAGGCTCTAGAAGCATCCAACAAGTTAAATTTTGAGCAGTGGCTGGGGCAGCAACACGAAAAAATCGACCAGGACTGCGGTTGTGTGTCTACGGAAACATTCATGCACTGGCTGCGGGTAGCCTATGAATCTGGCAACCGTCTGGATACCCATCCACAAGCGCCGAAGCCAAGAGTGAGTACAACTCTGGAAAGGGGCCATCTTGAAACCGCATTAAAGATTAAGGCGGGGCATACGCTTGGGGTAATAGATGCTATGTTAATTCATGAAATGGCTAAGGCTTTGCTACCAGAAATCCCCGCAAATACGCCAACGCACGTGCTGGCGCAAATGAAAAAACACAATCTGCCCAGGGAAGTATTCTGGTGCTTTGACCATGAACAGTGGAGATTCGCATGTCATAAGTGCAAGTATTAAAGATGACCTGTCAGAAAAAATCACATAGCTGGTGGGTAAAATTCTGAATAAAGCTGATATCTGATCACCATGCTAAAATCCCCTCAATTCACAGAGGGGATTTTTGTATATGTTGCATAGAGTTTTATGGAAAAGCGTTATTGTCGGCGCGATCTTGGCTATGTCTGGGTGTGCAATGGTGCAATACAACGACGGTGAAAAGGTAAGCATCCAGTCAGATGGCTGGTATGGGCTGGATAGTCTGCAAAAAACCGCAGATAAAGCCTGTCAGCAATATGGAAAGTCTAAAGCCGTATATCAGCATAGCGCGAACGCTAATCCACATCTCGCGCCCGGCACGGGCGTTCAGAACACCATTTGGAAATGCGAACCATAATGCTGGTGGCATCTTTGTTTCAAAGAGGAACACCTGCTCTCAATGCAGGGGATGAGATTTAACGAAATCGATCACCTTATCTTGAACTTCGGAAAGAAGGTATTTTTCACGAGCCAGGACGTCAGGGTATTGACGTTCTGGCCTTACCAGATGCCGGAGCTTCCCATTAAGCAGAATGGCCTCAGAAAACACTTTTACGCTGTGCTTTACCCCCTCTGCTTCACTTTTAAGCGTCAAAATAAAGCGCAATTGCTTAATTGCATTGGCATGATTCAGGTTCAATACACGAATTTGCAGTTCGTCTATGCTATTTCGCAATGGGATTGATGCCACCACACTGGTGCAGTCTCTGATTGTCTGAATTGAACGGCTAACATTGAGAACGTTATTGTGCATGTGCCTGATCCACTAACTCCGGGAGGTTCTTATGTCAGATCGAAATATAGCAGATAAAAGCCAGGAAGAGCGAGACAAGGTGAACGTAGACCTTGCCGCCAGCGGCGTTGCTTACAAAGAACGGCTGAATATACCTGTGATTGCAGAGCAGGTGGCCCGTGAGCAACCGGAAAACCTGCGCGCCTATTTCATGGAACGGCTACGGCACTACCGGCAGTTAAGCCTCCAGTTGCCAAAAGGGAGCGATCCGGTGTATCAGAACGAGGATGCACCAAAAAAATAACGGCAAGATGGGGGAGAAATGTGATTAGCCCCCAGCGTGGCGCGCCTACAAACCCCGCTTTCACAAACTATGCCTTTTCAATGTATACTGTATGAATAAACAGTATCATTAAGGTAAAACGCTATGGGCTTCCCTTCTCCTGCGGCGGATTATGCAGAGAGCCGCATTTCTCTTGATCAGCAACTAATCAGACATCCTTCCGCGACCTACTTCATGCGGGCGGCAGACAGCCATCACCGTGAGGGAATATTGCAAGGTGCTTTGCTGGTGGTTGATTCCTCACTTACTCCGGTTGATGGTTCACTGCTTATATGCGCTATGGAGGGTGAATATCGCATAAAGAGATACAGGAAGTATCCGCGCCAGCACCTGGAGGATTTAAGCACCGGGAAGAAAGAGGCGTTACCAGTAGATGACGATGGATGCACGGGCAGTAATGCTGTTTTTGGTGTGATCACTCATGTCATCAATGATGCCCGAAGTGGGGAGTTTGATGATTGTCCGGTTATTTAAGCTGCAAAGGGCTGGTGCTTTATGCCTGTGAGGTTTATAATTGTGTACACATAACGAGTACACGAGGTGTTTATGCAATCCATTAACTTCCGTACCGCGCGCGGCAACCTTTCTGAAGTGCTCAACAATGTTGAAGCCGGGGAAGAGGTTGAAATCACCCGCAGAGGCCGTGAGCCAGCAGTAATTGTCAGCAAGGCTACTTTCGAAGCCTACAAAAAAGCGGCGCTGGATGCTGAATTTGCATCCCTGTTTGACACCCTGGACTCCACCAACAAGGAACTGGTTAACCGATAATGAGGCATATATCACCGGAAGAACTTATTGCGCTTCATGATGCGAATATAAACCGCTACGGCGGCCTGCCGGGAATGTCAGATCCGGGTAGGGCAGAGGCCATTATCGGGAGAGTTCAGGCCAGAGTTGCCTACGAAGAGATCACCGACCTTTTCGAAGTCTCCGCCACCTACCTGGTGGCTACTGCGAGAGGGCATATATTCAATGATGCCAATAAGCGTACCGCGCTAAACAGTGCGCTGCTATTTCTACGCCGTAACGGGGTGCAGGTATTTGATTCACCTGAACTGGCAGACCTTACTGTAGGCGCTGCGACTGGCGAGATATCTGTATCTTCTGTCGCCGACACGTTACGTAGATTGTATGGTTCTGCGGAGTAGATTAATGGCACGCAAATACAACAAATTGTCCCGTGAAGCGTTAAAGATGCTTCTTGATGGCGTGAGTCGCCGCAAGGTAAAGCAATACCTGGTTGGTAAGCAAATTGGAGTCAGGACCGCTATTGCTGTGTTATGCCGTCAGGAAATGGTTGTGCTTAAACAGAGAATGCCGGGCAGCAGATAAAGCCCAATCAGTGATGAAAGGTGTGATGTGAAAGCCGTAATTACTCCCTTTGTTCAGAAAGAGCTTGGCCTCGCCACGTTCAAAGTGGATCAGGAGGTCAGAAAGCTGGTGGAGGCTGGCCGTAAATTTATTATGGAGCCGGTGCCGCGCGAGTTAATCGAGCACATGGAAGATGGCCTCGTTGTTACCGAGCAATCCATGGCAACAAACGAAGCATTGCAGCCGTTTTTTAACAGCGATGAACTGTTTCGTCGTCTTGGTGGAATTGACGCGCTGGTGGCGTGGTTGCGTAGGAAAGAGGGGCAATGCCAGGCCGCAGATCGTAGTTGGTGTGACAACCATATTGTCCACGCTGAACGAGACAATAGCGCGGTGTTGTTGTGCTGGCATCACGATAACCATTACCGGATGCGTGGTTTTAATGAGCTGACAGAAACGCTGCATAATAATCGCGTTAACTGGATACTGGATGTAGCCCGTCAGGAAATGGGCCTTTCAGATGGGCATGATTTAAGTATTCAGGAGCTGTGCTGGTGGGCTTTCATGCGCAACATGATGCACCTGATGCCGGAAGAAGTCTGCCGCATATCAATAAATAAGATGAAGGCTGCACCGCAGGATAGCGGACCTCTGAAAGAGGCGGATATTCGCCCGTATGACGATCGAGCTACAGCATATGTTCAGATGATGGAAGAACGCGCCGCGCCGATGCGTGCAAAAGTATGTCCTGTGGATGTTGACCCCGATCCAGGTATGGCGCATTTCAAAATACCAAAACTGCAATCGCTAAAATTGCCCGAATACATGGACTTTGTTGCTTCTCGTCCATGTTGTGCTTGTGGAGCTGCGGGGGATGGTGCTCACATTACGCCCTATATCGTTCGTCATAGTCGATTATGCGCGCATGACATTTACGCGATTCCGCTATGTCAGTCATGCCAGCGTGATATTGAGCGTGACCGCGATGATTGGGAGAGTAAGCACGGCAGGCTGGCGATGCATCAACGATTGTTCTTTGATTACGCGCTCGGAGTAGGCGCTATCACAAGTCACTCGTCAATCGTTAGATAAAATTGCTCTAATGTATTGCTATTTATTTAATCGAGAGTATTATATCCATCGTTGATTAGTTGACATGGGCTAATCAGTAGGTGACAGGATGTTACTTAGCTGGCAGGGACGCCAATTCATGGAAATAAACCACTCACGAATAACATCGTATGAGATCGCGGATTACATGATCCGCACTAAGTCTTTTCTATCAGCGAAAGAACTCGCAGCAATCCTTGAAAAGGAATACCCGCATCTTGATGTCGATAAGCGCGATGTCTATCTGCGCTTAAAGGCTATTGCAGTGTCTAAATATTCGTCTGTTCTGATTGATGACAGTACGCGCCCGCGTAGATTTCAGATCCACTCTCTGAACCCTGAATTCTTTCGCCGTAGCCGTGCCCCGCGCCGGTTTGATGAAAAACTCCAGAATGAACTCTATATGACGCAGGACGAAAAGGAACGCCGAGAACACCAGCCTTGGGTAATGGCACGTCAACTTTTCAATAAGGTTGCCCGTCAGCACCGTCAGTTCGGTAATGCCGCTTCAGCACGTATCTGATTGATTGTTTACCCGTTCCGGGTCTTTTGACATGTGACTTTCGTTACCCTCGCGTCAAAAAGAGTTTTATACGAAAGGAAGCATAAGTGACCTGGGACGATCACAAGAAGAATTTTGCTCGCCTGGCGCGAGATGGTGGTTACACCATCGCACAGTATGCCGCCGAGTTTAATCTCAACCCAAACACCGCACGTCGTTATCTCCGTGCCTTCAAAGAAGACACCAGAACAGCGGACAGCCGCAAGCCAAATAAACCGGTCAGGAAGCCACTGAAAAGCATGATCATTGATCACGCTAATGATCAACGTGCTGGTGATCATATTGTGGCTGAAATTGTGGAAAAACAGAGGGTTAATGCTGTTGTCAGTGCCGCTGTCGAGAATGCGAAACGCCAAAATAAGCGCATAAAGGATCGTTCGGATGATCATGATGTGATCACCCGCGCCCACCGGACTTTACGTGATCGCCTGGAGCGCGACACCCTTGATGATGATGGGGAACGCTTTGAATTCGAAGCAGGCGATTACCTGATAGATAACGTTGAAGCGCGGAAGGCAGCGCGCGCAATGTTGCGTCGTTCCGGGGCTGACGTTCTGGAAACCACTCTTCTGGAAAAGTCACTCTCTCATCTCCTTATGCTGGAAAACGCCAGGGATACGTGTATTCGCCTGGTGCAGGAAATGCGCGATCAGCAAAAAGACGATGATGAAGGGACTCCGCCTGAATACCGTATCGCGAGCATGCTAAACAGCTGTTCCGCGCAGATAAGCAGCCTGATCAACACCATTTACAGCATCCGGAATAACTATCGAAAGGAAAGCCGGGAGGCGGAAAAGCACGCTTTGTCTATGGGGCAGGCAGGCATTGTTAAGCTGGCATACGAACGAAAGCGCGAAAACAACTGGTCAGTGCTGGAAGCAGCCGAATTCATCGAGGCGCATGGTGGGAAAGTACCACCCCTGATGCTGGAGCAAATCAAAGCCGATCTGCGCGCTCCTAAAGCTAATGCAGATGACGAGGAAAGCCAAACAGCATCAGGCGCACCATCGCTTGAAGATCTGGATAAAATCGCGCGAGAACGGGCCGCTAACCGTCGCGCTGATGCTGCATTGTGGATTGAACAACGTAGGGAAGAAATCGCCGATATCGTTGATACAGGCGGTTATGGCGATGTTGATACTGAAGGCGTATCAAACGATCCATGGCTGGAACAAGACCTTGACGAAGACGAGGAGGAAGACGAAGAGGTTACCCGCAAGCTATACGGGGATAATGATTAATGGCCAGAAGTTGCGTTACGGATCCACGCTGGCGGGAGCTGGTGGCTCTATATCGTTATGACTGGATTGCGGCCGCCGATGTTTTGTTCGGGAAGACGCCAACCTGGCAGCAGGATGAGATAATTGAGTCCACGCAACAGGATGGAAGCTGGACAAGTGTGACCTCTGGTCATGGTACTGGTAAGTCGGATATGACGAGTATCATTGCAATTCTCTTTATCATATTTTTCCCTGGTGCTCGCGTCATTCTGGTCGCAAACAAAAGACAGCAAGTGCTTGATGGTATTTTTAAATACATAAAGAGCAATTGGGCTACTGCGGTTAGCCGATTCCCCTGGTTGTCAAAGTATTTCATTCTTACAGAAACGTCTTTTTTTGAGATAACCGGCAAGGGTGTTTGGACAATACTGATAAAGTCCTGTCGCCCGGGAAATGAGGAGGCGTTGGCTGGTGAACACGCCGATCATCTCCTGTATATCATCGACGAAGCTTCGGGTGTTAGCGATAAAGCATTCAGTGTGATAACAGGGGCGCTGACTGGTAAGGATAACCGTATTCTTCTTCTTTCTCAGCCTACGCGACCTTCTGGATATTTCTACGATTCACACCACAGACTGGCGATTCGCCCAGGAAATCCTGATGGATTGTTTACTGCGATAACACTGAATAGTGAAGAGTCTCCGCTTGTAGACGCAAAATTTATACGAGCAAAACTTGCGGAGTATGGCGGGCGTGATAACCCTATGTACCTGATCAAGGTACGCGGCCTATTCCCTAAATCACAGGATGGCTTCCTTCTTGGTCGTGATGAGGTTGAGCGTGCGACGCGGCGCAAGGTCAAGATCGCCAAAGGATGGGGATGGGTTGCATGTGTTGACGTTGCTGGTGGCACAGGTCGGGATAAGTCCGTTATCAATATCATGATGGTTTCCGGACAGCGAAATAAACGCCGTGTAATTAACTATCGTATGCTGGAATACACAGACGTTACAGAAACGCAGCTTGCCGCAAAGATTTTCGCAGAATGTAACCCGGAACGATTCCCTAATATCACTATAGCTATTGACGGCGATGGCCTGGGGAAAGCAACGGCGGATCTGATGTACGAGCATTATGGAATTACCGTACAGCGTATACGCTGGGGTAAAAAGATGCATAGCCGTGAAGATAAAAGCCTGTACTACGATAAGCGTGCGTATGCGAACGTTCAAGCCGCAGAGGCCGTAAAATCTGGTCGTATGAGACTGGATAAGGGGAATGCAACCATTGAGGAGGCGTCGAAAATACCTGTAGGTATTAACTCCGCAGGTCAATGGAGGGTGATGACTAAGGAAGACATGAAGAAAAAGTTCAACCTGCACTCACCAGACCATTGGGATACGTATTGTTTCGCTATGCTGGCGGATTATGTTCCCCAGGATGAGGTGCTTAGCGTCGAAGACGAAGCACAGGTTGATGAAGCTCTGGCATGGCTTAATGAATAGCTCTTTAACCATGCCGGGCGGAAACTATTGCGCGCTTTCGGGGTTGTCGTTAACCGGCTGCCCCTTCTTAGTTTTACGGCTACGCGTAACTGATGCGGCTTATTTAACCTTCTTCTCTTCGCGAGTGATGGCAATTTGTTTTTTTACGTTTTCAATATCTGCCAGGCGATATATTTTCGCCTGTGGCCAACGATCGCAGATGATTGGCTCTATAGAGTCGTAAATACTAAATTTTGCTTTCTCAAACTCGCCATTGATGATAATCCCATCGCGGAGAGTTTCGTCACAAATAAATACGCCACATAATGGGACGTGATAACTAACTGATTTACCGCCATTATAGTTAGGACTGCTGGAAATGTAGTGGACGCGGAGCATGGTCTCACTAAAGCCGTGTACGCGCATACGGAATTTCTCATCTTCCGGATACTGCATCATCAGCTCTTTCGTTGTTTCCAGGTTCTCTATGTACTTTGCGCTGTGTTCGCTAATACCTGCGCTTTTTTGGATTCGAATATCTCTGTCGATCAGATGGATAATGCGACCGGCAGTCATATTTACGCTATTAACAGCCTCCGTCCGATAAGTTGTCACCTTCCGCACACCGCGAAGTATGTTAGGAACAGGATATAAAATTGTTTTTGGGATATTCAGGTCTGGGTACTGTTCCAGCTCCTTCGCCATTAATGTCCATTTATCAATTTCAGCTTGAATGCTGTCCGTTTCTTTAAACGGCAGAACGACAACAGGGCGTACAGGACGTCCGTCGCTGGCGGCATCAACATGTTGGGCGCGTGCAACAGCTTTTTTTAGAAAGAGATCCCTGAAGCTGACGAACTCCTGGTACAGTTGTTCGCCGTAGACATAATTTATCATTGATCCTCCTCCAGAATTGACATGGCCAACAACTCACAGCGGATAACACTGAGAGTTGTTGACCACCATTATAGAAGGATCCAGCAAAAATAATAGATTTATTAGTGCATTTATTGTGAGTCTGGCTGGTTAGTGGCCATGAGATATTCGATTGTGTCAGTGAGATCATCAAGGTCGTCTTGGGTGATGCGGTACTCCTGATTGGATATCTTTGAGTAGTGTTCAGCAATGGCGCGAGCAGCGTCGGTTTCGGCGGGGTCTACAGATAAAGCGTTAGAGCAATGTCTAACGTCGTCGATGGTTGGTGGAATGAAAGCCATAATTATGCCTCACTGTATTGACAACACAGAGCCTGAAGCTCTGACCTACTGTTTCACCCATAATCCATGCTGGGGTTATCTAACAACATTGCGCTGTGTGTAAGATGAGCAATGCATAGCCGTAATGCCGTTTGTATAAGGTTTCCCTGTTTGCTCATTTCCCTCTGAGCCGCTCTATAACACCTGAAGGTGGCCTTGGTGTCATATTACGAAACGGCGGCAAAACTATAATTTATTAGAGCAATTGTCAAACAACTATGAAAAACAATCCAGATTTTTGCTGGAAGAAAGTGGTTTATTGTATTGCTCTAATAATTCTTGATTTTTGTGCGCAGCTGGACGTAAACTCCTCTTCTGACCTGATAACTTCGTATAGCATACATTATACGAAGTTATCTTAAGGGTTATTGAACATGATCAATTTACCTGTAAATCCATACAGTTCAATACCTTATCAGGTCAAATAGTGATCACTTGATCATTTGATCAAGGTTGCGCTACGTAAAATCTGCGAAATGTTGGCAGTGTTAGTGCTCCAGATTTTGCGTAGCGCACTTAGCACCACCAATCAATCAGAGGTGAAAAATGGGATATTCAGCTGCTAAAGTGTCCACTCATATTGAGCTTGAGAAAAACCGTGGTTACTGGCGGGCAAAAGGGTTTGATCGTGATAGTTGTCAACTGTCATTATCGCGCGGTGAAGAGAAAATAGAACGCACGCGCGGTCGCTGGCGTTTCTATGACGAGAACCATAAACAGGTAAAGGCAGAGCCGATCCTGTACACTTTACTTAAAACCATCATCTGAGTGTTAAATGTCCAATTTACTGACCGTACACCAAAATTTGCCTGCATTACCGGTCGATGCAACGAGTGATGAGGTTCGCAAGAACCTGATGGACATGTTCAGGGATCGCCAGGCGTTTTCTGAGCATACCTGGAAAATGCTTCTGTCCGTTTGCCGGTCGTGGGCGGCATGGTGCAAGTTGAATAACCGGAAATGGTTTCCCGCAGAACCTGAAGATGTTCGCGATTACCTTCTATATCTTCAGGCGCGCGGTCTGGCAGTGAAAACTATCCAGCAACATTTGGGCCAGCTAAATATGCTTCATCGTCGGTCCGGGCTGCCACGACCAAGTGACAGCAATGCTGTTTCACTGGTCATGCGACGGATCCGAAAAGAAAACGTTGATGCCGGTGAGCGTGCAAAACAGGCGCTGGCGTTCGAACGCACTGATTTCGACCAGGTTCGTTCACTCATGGAAAATAGCGATCGCTGCCAGGATATACGTAATCTGGCATTTCTGGGGATTGCTTATAACACCCTGTTACGTATAGCTGAAATTTCCAGGATCAGGGTTAAAGATATCTCACGTACTGACGGTGGGAGAATGTTAATCCATATTGGCAGAACGAAAACGCTGGTTAGCACCGCAGGTGTAGAGAAGGCACTTAGCCTGGGGGTAACTAAACTGGTTGAGCGATGGATTTCTGTCTCTGGTGTAGCTGATGATCCGAATAACTACCTGTTTTGCCGCGTCAGAAAAAATGGTGTTGCCGCGCCATCATCCACCAGCCAGCTATCAACTCGCGCCCTGGAAGGGATTTTTGAAGCAACTCACCGATTGATTTACGGGGCAAAAGATGACTCTGGTCAGCGATACCTGGCCTGGTCTGGACATAGTGCCCGTGTCGGTGCCGCGCGAGATATGGCCCGCGCCGGAGTTTCAATACCGGAGATCATGCAAGCTGGTGGCTGGACCAACGTAAATATTGTCATGAACTACATTCGTAACCTGGATAGTGAAACGGGGGCAATGGTGCGCCTGCTGGAAGATGGCGATTAGCCGTTCATTTGCGCTTGATTGCTCTAATCATTTGATATTTATGGTGACACATGCGGAAGGATTTCAAAATAGACGGAAAATATGTGGTGCTGTCTGTAAGCTCTCAAATTCAGTCACCATCTGTCATTGTCACCGTAAAGTTGAGCGATAGGATGCCTGATATCGACTCGATATCTGTTGCGTTCCCCGTTAAAAGTATGCGGAGTGCTGAACATTTTGTGATGAATGCAACGGAGGAGGAAGCGCGGCGCGGGCTTACTAGAGTGATGGCGGAATTTGGCGAACTCCTGGGTAAGG